>NYZX01000017.1 GCA_002686065.1 Pseudobdellovibrionaceae bacterium
GATCGCTGTTTGGGTTAAAAAACCAAGGGCGATAAACACGGACCCTGTGATAAGCCCGATCAGTACCATATAAAGGGCTTCTGGTTGGGCGATAAACCGGCCCACTCCTAAAATATTCGTTAGTGGATATTTTTGTTCTAAGTTATCGATGACGGCAACGTAGGAAAACAGCATATTTAGTCCAAGAAGGACTCGAAATAGCACAATCGAGCTGGGCCTTGCCGGCGAAACCAAGTAGCTCGATATTCGCAGATAAAACTTCGATAAACGTTCTAGTAACTGACCCATAGCAGTCTAAATTATTTTACAGAAGTTTGAGTATGTCAGGGACTAATAGGGCGTCGACCCGCACTTTAATCCTGCTGGCCAAGCATTTTCAGTGCTTGGGCATATTTGCCTAAGTTGAAATAGGCCACAGGGATCTGAGCCTTGCTAATCCGGTCTTTCAGGTGCTTAGCAATCAGGTTTAAGTCACTATGAAAGGCCGCTTCTGCACCGACGGCTGTTGCGTCACCAGTTTTGNCTGCGAGCTCTANTTTTTCTGAAACATTTCTTTCAAATTCGATTTCAACCTCTAGNGCNGCGTCAGAAAANTTGAGCATNAGTTCGGAAAACCGAGAAATCCGGCTGCTGGANGCTTCAATGTCTTCGAAGGGCTTNGCCCAAAACAGGTCGATTGAAATCACATAGGCTTGTTCTGGNTTGGGGCCACTTCCCCAGGGTGTTTTTAAATTAAGATGAAAACGAGAGCGAAGCGTGTAGACGACGACGCTTGGTTTTAAGTAAAGAACTGAATCCAAATCTTGGTGTCTCGCCAGGGCCCTCGAGTAGGCGATGTGGGTGGAAAGGGCCCAGCCGTTTTGAGTGCCGGTTTTAAGAAGGCTGAGGTATTGATGGATGGGCCAGGGTGATCGAATGGTTGCNAGATNGCCAGGCAGGAGTTGTGGCTCGNTGGATAGATCGACTCGAACTTCCGTCACTTGGGATAGTCCATCTGAGAGCNGATTTTTATCAGTTTTTGTCTGAATCTCAAAGCGGTGAGGCAGGTGTTGTGTTTCACGAGATCCTCTTAAAAAAGNATCAAAGGTCTCTAGTGAGCTCCAGCGATGTCTTGCGCGAAGGATGAGATNNTTTTTTGCGTTCGTCNGATCTTCAGTGTCGAAATAGATGTCTCTGAAAACCATCGGNGCGCCGCCACCTGTTAAAGTGAAATCGACACCNTNAAAAAGCTGACCACTGGATAGCTGGCCGCTTTTTATNAGGTCTACCAGTGCTGTNCCGATAGCCTGCTCGANGCTTTTTAAGCGGGATAGGTTAGCGCCATCACCTTGGATGGATAATTTGTACTCGCGCTCGGACCGGGGAGATCCGCCGAAGACTTGGGCTGTCTTTATTAAGGCCTTGGGGTTCAAACCGCGGGAATTCACAAAGTCCCAGCGAATAAAGCCGACTAAAAGCAGGTTCAGTAAAACTAAAAGAAAAAGTGAAGGTTTCAATTCCTTAGCTTTCCGCAGGCGACGAGAACACAAGGCTGGCAGAGATAGATTTGATTTTCGAAAGCTCCTGGATNAGCCGATCCAGTTCCTCCGGAGCGGTCTGTGAAAGTTTGTAAATCGAGCTGGCCTTACCGGACAAGTCTCGGTTCCATTCGACCCGTTGGGCCGAGTAGGGGCTCAAAATNTGGGACAGAGCTTGTTCGTCTTCGGGTTGTCCNCCGCTGATTCGAAGAAAGTAGTCNTCGATGTCCACAGNTCGGTTTAGCCATATCGACTTTANGCGATAGATTGTTCCNATAAATACCGCGCCGACAANGCCAACCTTAAAGGCGCCAACTCCACATGAAATTCCAATGGCCACACTGATAAATATCAGGACAAGGTCCGAGGCTTGTTTNACCGGTGTGCGAAACCGAATCAAAGACAGAGCTGCAAACAGNCCAAATGCGGTCGGTACACTGTTTCCGATGGCAATCAGCGTGAGGCAGACACCCAAGGAAGAAAATATGATGACATGAGCCATTTCNGATTTTGCGGAAGCGCCTTTNGATTGTCGATACATCAGCGCNAGAAAGCCTGACATCAAAAGTGCGGATATNAGACGAATCAATACNTCCAGTGCNGTAAGNTCGTAGGTGGCTAAACTTTGGTGGAAATAGCTTTCAATGACATCCACAGTATAGGGCTCCTCTTAGCTGTGACAGGAAAGGTGATATAAATGCGCGTACTTAGAAAAAGAGGCACGGTAGGGCCTTAATGTTGCTTTAAGCTGGTCCAGCCAGTAGGGCGCTTTGGGACCATGCTTCACTTCGAAGACCGTTTTGTTTGAAGAAAACGCCATTGTTTCAGGGGGTTCGCTGCTACAAAATCGTCGTCCAGAAAGCTGATCATCAAAAGTCACTCGCACTTGTCTGTCCCAACTTGTGTAGGCATGTCTTCGGTATTTCACCCAAAGCTTAGGAAAGCGCATCTCGTGGTCGCTGAACTGCTGCCTNGGCGAGGGCCAATCGAAAGGGGACCTCAGTTGATCAATGGTTGTTTGAAGATCGGTGTCTGAAAAAAAGCGGCCAGAAGATTTGCGGCTGCGGTCACCAAATTTGAGCTTCACTTCGGGTTTCCATTGTGAAAACTGGCTGCCGCTATAGGTGCGTAATCGATATTTTGTTTTTTTAAAGTCGCCACCGTCTTTTTGCTGAAGACTGGTTAAATCAAACGTGTCAAAGTACAAATTAAGGATCGTATAATTCGGATATTTTAACTCGGGCTGAAGGTAGGATTGAAATTTCGAAAGACCCTTTAGGGCTTCGTCCTGATCTACTAGGTATTTCCACTCGTACCTATATTCGCTTTCGGTCTCAGCTATTGGAGTCATTCGTTAACGATGTTAAGAGCTTGGAATAATGTCAATTTCTAAAGGGACCACTCAGAAATGACCAAAGGCAGCATGCTTCTTCTAATCACCTTTATTTTCGTTGTGTTTACGGTTGTCGTTTCATTGAACTCTCCGTGTTCACCAGATTCACTGTTTATGAATCCGACGATGGAAGAAGTCCCTTGATATGAAAAGGCTAAAGAGACTTCTAAATATAAGTCTTCCAGTCAGTTTGTCTATTTGCCTACCTATTTGGGTGATTCTTATTAGTTTTTACTGGAACGCGGTCATCCGCCCTATTAACAACTCGTTTGTTCCGGATCTCAAGCTGGCGGACCCAAGTAAAATGCCGGCAGCGATACAGCAGTTGATGTATCGCTATGCTTTGGGGCTTCGCCAAAGTTATTTTAGTGCGCCCCTTCGGTTTCAAGAGCATGAAAAGGTCGGGAAGTGGGATAGTCTAAATATTCAAATCTCTGCTCAAAGCCTTGGAAAGCTGAACTCATCCTTGCCATCAAGTGGGAAGAGCTGGCAGCCGGCTCTGGTCACCTATAAGTCGAAGACCTATAAGGCGAGGGTCCGGTATCGAGGCTTTTCTTACTGGCATTGGCAGTTGGATCACAAGTCTTGGCGAATCCAGTTAGAGGATGGCCAAAGGCTTTTTGGACGCTCGCAAATTGATGTTGTTCGCCCCAAATCGAAAGTTCCCTTTATCGAACCAATTACCAATGATTTTGCCGAAAAGGTAGGGGTCCTTGCTAGTCGTTCAAGGCCGGTGCCTTTGTTTGTGAATGACCGACTGTCTGGTGTTTCATTTTTTCTGGAAACTTTAGATCGTGAGTTTCTAGACTCTCGTGGCCTTCAAGATGGAGACATTGTTGGGATCGAACAGGAAATTCCAACGACCTATTTTCGTGGCCGCCATATTAGTCAGGCTTGGATAAAGCCAAACTACTGGTTACGCATCCACCAGACATCGTCCTCCACTTTATTGAATCAGAAGCTACAGGCCTTAGCAGATCTTGTTAACCACCCATCTCCGCAAGATATTAAAAACAGCCTAGGCGCAATTATCGATCTGGATAAATTCGCAAACTTTTATGCGTTTGCGAATATCTTCGGTCTTATGCATAGCTCTGCGATGACGGCCGTTCGATTTTACCTAAATCCAGTTACTGAACGATTCGAGCCCCTGACCTGGGATCATGTCTTTTGGTTTCACTATCCCTCGTTGCAGTTGGTTGAAAACCCTTTGGTTAATTTGTGGAGGCAAGATCCAGAGCTCGAGCTGATGGTCCAACAACGAATATGGCAGTTACTGCACGGACCACTAAAGCTACAAAAGCTTGAGCAAAAAGTAGATCGTCTTATCGCTGATTCGTCTTTAGCTATTCAATCGGATTCTAATCGCGTGACCGCTTTGTATTCCTGGCAAAACTGTTACCTTGTAAACCCCTACCTTGTGCTTCCGTATAGTCTTGAGGAATACTTTCAGTCGGCCAAGGACGGTAAACGTATTTTGGCTCTTCGGCAGGATTATTTAAAAACCTATTTAAAAACGGCTGAAGTTGATGCGCGTAGGGACGGCGACGCCTTAGTTTTGACGGTTCGGCCAAACGTGGCCGTCGACTTAAAGGGCTTGGTGTTTCTGGATTCCCTAGGGCGACCTATCCGGCTGCAAAAAGACCAGCTTCCAAGGCGGCTTTTTCCAAAGGTGACCTATCCGCCAAGGGCGACCTATACCGGAGTCTACTCAAACTTTGTCGGCTTAGGACCGGCNACGATTGAAAGTCGAAGCTACCGGGTGGCCTTNCCGCCATCGGCGAAATCGGCCAGTTTAACNTACGAAAACTTAGTAACCGCAGGTGTGAGCCAAAAAACGATTTCGTTTTAGGGCTGGTTTTACGAGCCAAAAAGTTCTTGTTCGGCCTTTTCTTGAGAGTTTAGCTGCTCGGTGATTTCTTCGATGCTCCACCACTTATCTTTTCCTGCGCCAGGACAGTAAGCCGTAATTTCAGCCGACCAAGATTTTTGGCTTTTTAAAGTGTCTGGCCAAAAGGGCCATGTGCGGCATTGGGTTGGCCTGGCTTCATAGACACTGCATTTATCGTCTTTCAAAAANAAGCACTCGGGGCCGGATTGAATCAGGTGAGGCACCTCATCGGTCTTTGTGCAGTATTTTTTAAAAAAACCTTGAGGGCTAAGATTTAANTGTTTGGCCAGGCGCTTACGGTCTTCNAGGGTCAGGTAGACATAGCCGTATTCGCCTCGGGAGACACAGCATTTTCCAGAGCCCTGACATTGAAATTTGATCCCTTCAGCAAACCAGCTCATTTGGATGTACGACTTAGGTGACCGAAGCGGCACAGTTGATACAAGACTCGAGCGCCGACGTTACCGTTATATTCGTTTTCGGGATCGGTACTAGGGCCGACTTCAACTAAATCAAAGCCGACCAATTTTTTGCCCTGTCGACGAAGCTCGTCTAATAGAAAAAGGTATTGGTTGTAGTCAAGCCCGCCTGGAACGGGTGTTCCTGTGTCAGGNCACAGGGCTGGGTCGAAACCATCGATATCCACCGAGACGTACACATTCTGTGGAAGCTTATCTAGATAGGGTCTAACCACCTCAGCGAAGCTTTTTCCTTCANGCAGCTGTTGGTGAAGGCTTTTATCGTAAAGCACATGAATGCGTGGATCATTTTTAGCAAATTCGAACTCGGATTTNGAGTAATCACGAATACCAAATTGAACCAAGGCTTTTGGGGCATCTTGCAGCTTCATGACATTGTTCATAATCGACGCATGAGAGTTTTCAAAGCCCTGATAGCTATCCCTAAAATCATGGTGAGCATCGATATGTAATACACCAAAGTCACCACTGGTGTTTTGCCCAACGGCCTCGATAAGACCTAATGGCGTTGAATGATCGCCCCCAATTAATCCAACCAGTTTGCCTTCAGCGGAAAACTTTTTGGCAAGTACGTAGACTCGGTTCACCATTTTCGAGCACAGCTCGTTGGCTTGATGGGTCAGTGAGCTTAGCTCATCCCCTTTTGAGGTGTCGCTGGTCTCAAGGATCTGTTGGACTTTCATGCACACATCGGTGGCTTCTTGGTTCAGCTTCAGTAAGTCCTCAGGAATGGGGTCCATATAAATGCCGGCTTCTAAAGCGCCTGATCCTGTTTCGGGATCAAAAAAATCAAGCTGTGTGCTGGCCTGAAGAATGTGCTGGGGTCCCTGGTGGGTTCCTCTGCGGTAGGATACGGTGGCATCCCAAGGGACTGGGATGATCGCAATATCACTTTGATCATAACTTTTTTGAAAGCCAAAAAGCCCNCTATCAAGGGTCGCCGTGTTTTCGTAATCCATAGATGCCTTCCTTAGATTAGTTTTGCAGCAACAACAGCAATCAAAACCGCAACAAAAAGTGCAATCGTTAGTTTTTCAAAATATTTATCAATAAAGTCACGGATGCTAGGGCCCCAGAAATAAAGCAGGCCGCCTAGAATAAAAAACCGTAGGCCACGGCCAATGGTTGCGGCAGATAAAAACGCGACAAAGCTAATTTGAGCTACCCCACCTGCGACGGTAAAGACTTTAAAGGGGATTGGGGTAAAGCTGGCAGCGAAGATGGATAAGAAAGCATTTTCTTGAAAAGCCTTCATGACGTATTCAAAGTTCGCCGTTGAAATAACAAAGTTAAAGAACAAATCCTGAGTCGCTTCCCAGAACCACATACCTAGAAAATAGCCCAAAACACCGCCCAAAACAGAAAAGAAGGTTCCGACAAAGGCGAAGTGTAAGGCTTTTTTCGGGCGGGCAGCGCCCATGGCCACAATAAAAGGATCGACTGGGATCGGGTTAAAGATGCTTTCGGTTAAGGCTAATAGCCCTAAGGCATAGATGCCTTTGGGGTGCTCGGCCCACTTCATTGTCCAATCGTAGCATGCTCGAATTTTTTGAATNGCCCAATTCATGACTGACTTTCCTCGATGGCGGTGANGCCTTTTTCTTCGTAGGGTTTAAAAAATCGCTGACAGCGAATGCGTATGGTTTTGCTTTCGCTCATAGATACAAACACAGCTGTTAAAAAGATGGAAAAAGGAATCACGGCAAATAAGGCATCACGCAGCCATTCGCCACCGGCAATCCCGCGCTGAAGGGGAATGGTAGCAAGGACGGCGCAGGCAAGCCCCCGCGGCCCCATAGAGGTCACCACCATGGCATCCAGCCGCGTGAATTGTTTCGGTGAAAAAATCACTCGCCCGATCAGGTAGCGCACTAGGAAGATCACAAGGCAAAGTACGATTCCAATAATAATGGTATTCACNTTTGATATCTGTATCAGAATCCCAAGATATAAAAAGAAGAAGGTTCTTAAAATAAAAGTGATCTCGCTAAGTAGCGACATCTCGCCGTAGGAAACAGGAATGCGGCTCAGTTGATCTTTCATCCATTCAGGCAATAGATCCAAGTTTGCAAGCATGAACCCAAGGGACAAAACACCAATAGCTCCATTTAGGCCACAGGCTTCGATGACGCCGTAACTAAGTAAGGCCCAGGCTTCACCGGCAAAAGTNGTTGGCAAAATGGCTGCAAACTTCTTTTTCAAAAAAGCCCAAAGGTGGCCAAGAAAAAGTCCAAAAGCGGCCGCGGTTAAGGTGTCTGGGCCAAGTCCTATCAAAATATCCTTCGAGCTCATCACGCCTTTGGCCATGCCGTCGACAAGAACCAAGAATAAGACAATGGTCAATACATCGGTGAAGGCTGATTCAAGGGATAAAATGGTTTTGGTTCGATCATCAATCGACAAATACTTCACCATCGGGATAACGATGGCAGAAGAAGTAGACCCAATGCCGACCGCAGTCAGCAGNGCGATTTCCATGGATTGAAAAGCCAAATAGCGAACGATNACAAAGGCGATTAAGCCGGTGACTAANAACCCTAAAACCGAAATCAAAGCGGCTGGTAGGCAGGACTGAAGTAGGTCCTTGGCTTTTAAATTGAGCCCTCCTTCATAGAGGATCACAATTAGGGCCAAGGTCGATACNATCGAGCCAACCTTACCGAAATCAGANGGCTGAACTAGACCTAGGATGGGGCCAATGGTGTATCCAATGGCGACTAGGATCAATAGATCGGGGATTTTGGTTTTTTCGAAAAACCAAGACAGAAAGTGTCCGGTAAAAAACAAAAGGCCAAGGCCAATAATCACTGTAGACATGCGCNTATAATGGCATCTGTCTGGACCAAAGGCATCATGAAAATTCCAAGAAATCAGGGGTTTAGCCGATAAATCCTTAGATGATAGTGATCCCAATTGGGCTGCGAGTAAAGTGGCCGAACAAACCGATTTTTACATGGTTGCTGATGTCAGCGATCGTGGGTCACTACGCTTTTTTTGAGCCGGCTTGGAATCAGGTAAAGCGCGCGCGCTCGCAGCTCTCAAGTGTTCAGCAGACGGAATNCATGCAGCGGCGGTTGTTGGTCCAACACTGTCCTCACGTTAAAAACCTAAAGCCCTACTGTGCGACGTTAAAAAAGATTTTTATCCACGATAAAGTTGGGTCGATGTCAGATGTCCGTCAGTCTTATGTGTCGGCGCTTGAAGCGGCCCAGCTGAAGCCTTCGCAGCGCACCCTAATTTTAAACTATGTTCTAAATCCGACAAGCGTCAGAAGCTTTGAACAAGGGATCCAAAGTCTGAAGGAGTACCCACTGTATCAACGCTTTGTCGAGCAAAGTCGATCGGATGAAAACCTATTGCTGGTCGGTTCGCAGTGGCTGACTTCGTCCAGTAGTGATCAGATAGCCGTTCTGAAGGCTTTCTTCTTTGTGCCAAACGTGATCTATATGCTGCTGATTCTACTGATCTTGGGGATGTTCACAGGAAGCTTGGAAAATCGAATGGGTCCGATTGCCTTTGTTTCGGTCTACTTTTTCGGGGCGGCCGCGGGCCTTGGTGTCGACTATTTCCTGGGGATTTCAAAAGGGGCTGCGTTGACGGGTGTTCCTGCTGGTGTTGCTGCTGTGATTGGGGCCCATTGTGTGTTGTTCGGCCGGAATAAATACTTTTTTTGGGTGAACTATTTCTTTTTGTTCTCGGCGCGACGAGTGCTGCCTAGCTTTTTGGTCGGGCTGATGGGCTTGGGGACATTGGCTTTAGTGATGTATGGGTTCTATCCGGTGGGGTTTGCCGGTTTGGGTGCAGGGCTTGTTGTTGGAGCTTGCATTGGGACAGTCAAGGCGGTGTTCAGCAGTGTGGCCTCTCCGTTTACCTATCAATTCGAGGCCAACTTGGCGTCAGTGATTGAAAACTCGCAAGACTTTAACAAGATACAGCGTAGCCTTGTTCGTCTTGTCGAAATGAACGGACATTATGAAGATGCCACCGCATTTTTGATTGGCCGAAGAGATGTGTTTCGAAAGCGTGGCTGGCAGACCCTAAATGGTGACACCCGTCGGGCCATTGAAATTGCCTTTCCGCAGATGGTTAACTACCTGATGGTTTACCGAAAATATAAGACTCTTTATGAAATCATTGAATCGATGTGGCACCAAGAGTCCTTGGGATATGTGCTTAGTAAGATGAAAGCCAAGCGAATTTTGGCGGTCGCAAAACAGGCGAACTCAAGACGGCGTGGGCAGGTGGCTTATTATCTGTTGGCAACAGCTAAAAATTTGGATTTTGATCCGCACGAACGGGCGGTTTTAGACCACGAACTATCTAAAGTTCGTGGTGGCTTAAGGTATTCCAGTCAGACCGGACGAGACCGCTTCGGATAAGCGCTTACTTCGGTCCGTGAATGCTTAGGTAGGTGTAGTCTTCCATACTATCTTGATAGTGACGGACCAGCCAGCGGGCTTGTTGCTTAGAAATTTGCCCCTGTACGATTCCTTTTTCGGTT
>NYZX01000018.1 GCA_002686065.1 Pseudobdellovibrionaceae bacterium
TTTTTATCAGTGTCATCTATCAGGATGATCACCAGCCGATTTCGATACCCCAGGCAGACCACCTAAGACCACTTCAACTGCCCAAAGAACTGTTTCAACAACTTGATGTGATCGGTTCGCGCAGTCCAATACTGGTCGGAACTTTACCAGATCTACCAAACTGGTCGGCGGCGCTGACGCCGAAGGGCGGGATCGATGTTCTGACCCCGGTGGGTGATCCAAAAAACCTGGGCGCCTTAGCTCGAAGCTTTGCAGCCTTTGGTGGCAGCCATTTCGTTTGCCTTGAAGAAGCCGCCAATCCCTTTCTTCCTCAAGCGATCAAAGCCTCATCAGGGGCTATTTTAGACATCAAAGTCTGTAAAGGCCCTTCGATTCAAAAATTGAATCCTCATGATGTTGAAATGATTGCATTGGATGGCCAAGGTGAAAGCCTGACAAAACTTCAGTGGCCGAACTTCGCACGGCTTTTGATTGGCGAAGAAGGACCCGGACTTCCAGCCACGGCAAACCTCCAGACCATTCGCATCGACATGGAGGCGCATGTGGAATCGCTGAACGCCACGGTTGCCGGCTCTATCGCGTTATACGACTGGCACAACAAAACCAAATCCTGATTTTAGATCAAGCAAGGGTCAAAGGCTGCCTTAGAACATCCCCGGCATGCACCAACGAACCAGTTTTTGGCGAGCCGACAAAGTCGGCTCTTCAACACAGGTCAGGTGCTGAGACCGCTCTAGCAATGGAAAATAGAAAGACTGTAGATACTGCTGAATCAGCGCTTCTCCCATATACATATCCCCATTTTCAATATCGGTTTCAAAACTGCGCCCATTCATATTGATAGATGCGACAACCAGAAGACGATCATCGATCAAAACATTTTTCCCGTGCAGGCGCTGACCAGATGGCTGTTTATAATCATAAACCTGAATCTGCTTGTGGTACTTGTAGATATGCAAATCGTTGAATGCTCCAGCAAGGCCCCCCGCCAAGCCATCAGCTAACAATTTATAGTTTGTGACCAGTTCAATTTTCACGTCTCGCTCGAGCGCACTTTCGATGGAGATAGACAGCCTTGGCGTTAATTTGAAATACGGAGTGACAATACGGATCTTTTCTTGAGCCAAGTCAAATGCCTCAACATACAAAGATTCAAGAGCGTTCCCATCATGCTGTGGAAACGAAAAAATTGGACGCTTATATACCCGACGGTCATCTTCAATTTTGTGATTTCGTGGCGGGGCAACCATGGTGTCTAACCAGGTAAAGTCAGCTGATGGCCATAAAATAGTCGAAGAACGAGCCGCATTTAGGACCGCCTCAGGATCGACGGTCAGGGTTTCAACATCTTGAACCGAGTAAAACTCGCCATGAGAGCTGTGGGCACTCGGGTACTCAAAGTAATACACTTCATCACTATTACGCCCCCCTTTGATACTGACGCTATCACGAGGGTCCTCGCCAATAAGATCAAATGATTTACCGTGATAAGAAACCAGCTGATTCGCAATGGGCCCCAGTTTCGTTTCGTCACGTAGGCGTCCTAGCTCAATCAGCTCGACATGGACGTTCGGTCCCATCGAACGAAACGTGTTAAGAAGCCCCATCGTTTGCTCGTAATGCATTCGCTTTTCAGCACTGATTCGACCCTGATGCCTTGTCATGGCGACCAGAGAATTCGAGTAGGCAATATAGGCCTGCGCACCTTGTGAACTGTGATACGCAACAATTTGCCGAAGTATTTCCCCAACAAAATCATTCGTAATATAAAAAGCCGTTAGAAAAACCGCCTTCAATCGCGGCGCACGACTAAAATCAATTTTGAAGTTCGGATCGCGCGCCTCAAGGACTTCTATAGGGACCCACTGTCCAGAGGCGTGATAGATTCGTTTCTGCAAGGCTTCGACCCCATCGCCAAGAATCTCTACATCATCCACATCGAGCTCGCTGGCCTGTCCCAACACCGGAGAANCTGATTGGAATAGCTCGGTCAGGCTACGCGAACGAACCTGAAACACATGCTCACAGGACGCCTGGTCCGCANAGGACAATGGCGTCAGTACCTGAGCAAATCCAACAAAAAGCAGCAGCAAGGCCAAGGATCGTGAAACGTTCATGGGTCCCTGAAGTATACGGGCCCCCTATATACGAGACCCAGAATTTTCCCCTCAATGAAAAGCTTTCACACCTCGGCTAGCCGATATTCACGCTCATAAATACTTGAAAATACATATATTTTCTAAATCAGAACTGAAGATTCGTCACTCGAAGATGCAAAAGAATCTGGTCGTTGTCGACCTGATTCGCCTGCTCGAGGCGCTTGGTGTAAAGCAAGCCCAAGCGGTTCAGACGATACTTATCNAAGAAGTAAAACCCGGCTGTCAGGTTCGTCACGATATCCTCTTGCAGATCTTTATTTGGGTCCAGTTGATCGACACGGAAAGCAAAGGCTGAACGGCTCCAAAAGCGATAAAAATCAATATGCCAGACCGAATAGGACGCGACTCTTTCGTCGTCCACCAAACGCTCTCCGATATGGCCTTCCCCTTGAACCCACCAATTCTGATCTTGGTACTCTAGAAAAAGCAAAGCACGCCGCCACCTGGTTTCTTCACTGGGATCAAAACCAGCCAGTGTCGACTGGCTATCTTCAGTGACCTCAGGCTTCGTGCTACCTGTCTGTAAAGACAAGCCAAAAAAACCACCTGGCTTCGTCCGATAGCCCCACAAGCCTGTTAACCAAACTCGGGTGTCGCCCTCCGAGTCTCCCCCATTATGCACGTACCAAGAGTTCACCCANCCCCTAGACTCCAGGTGGATCGATAATCCCTGATCCCGTAANGGCGAAATTTGCTCGGAAAACTGTAAACTGCGAGGCATAAAAAGCTCGGCCTCACTGCGCCGCCCTTCNGCCCCAAAGCCGACCGGGATTTGCCCAAACCGAACCTCAGCATAGGTCCCNTTGTACTGACCGTAAGCTTCGATCAAAGCGAGCTGGTCTTCATCTTCGTCGACGGATTCGCTAAGATAAGACGGCGTCGACAACAAGCTTTTCTGACCAAGTAAAATTCGAGCTGTAAATCGCCGTTGGTAGTTCCACTCGACGCCAAAGCTAGAGTCCTTCAAGGAAAACTGAGCACCTTCAGACTCTTGCTGAGTCATTGTTGGCTGCAAGTGCAATCGGTTCCAGCTAAACTCGCCAAGGCGCTCTTTTGGCGCGGATCTCCCCTGGGTCGGAAGTAAAACTGAGACTAGAAGCGCGATCCATAGGGCCATAGCCAAATGGTATCAGATCAAACATCAATGTCATTCAACAGAGGGCGTATGGTCTCGCTGTTTTAGATCTTTTTCTAGCTGAGTCTTCATTTGATCGAAGACCTCTGCTTGAACCTTTGCCATTCCTTCCTCGTCCACACCTTTGGTCGAGACCTCTGGAAGAACTGTAAGGTGAATATTCCAGCTCCATCGACCTAAGGCGGGCAGTAAATCGCCCTTTGGCAAAATGTCGTCGGCACCAGTAATAACAATGGGCTGGATCGGAATCTCGCCAGCCAAGGAAAACAAAAAGGGTCCACGCTTAAAGGCTCCAAGAGTCTTACCATCCTCTTGACGGGTTCCTTCGGGCGCCAAAGCAAAGGTCTCGCCCTGGCGAACACGCTCGACCGATTTACGATAGATCTCTAAGACTTCACGACGCTTGCTACGGGCAATGGGTAAAATTCCTGTCACTCGAAGGACTCGTCCAAACACCGGAATTCCAAAAAGTTCGATTTTAGCGCCGTAGCGATGTGACTTGGGAAGACCAACATAAGTTGATGGAATATCAAACAGACTGGAGTGATTGAACAAAAACAGGCAACCGTGGTCCGTCAAATTTTCTAGTCCGTCAACGGTGACCTTGATACTAAAAAAACCAAGAACAAGGCGGCACCAGGTGCGAATGATCCACTCGCCAAACCGAAGACTAGGACGAAAACTAAGATAGGCAATACAGGGTATCCCCAAAACCAAGGTGATAAACACGACAAAGGGAATGAAGACAATAGCCCTAACAATCGCAAACAACCGAATCATCTGTCACCAAAACCCAGAATCCGCGCACGCGCGCGGCGACGCTGACGACCTTTATACATCTTATGGTCAGCCGCCCCCTTTTCGTTCTCAAGAAAAGACGAGTAATCCATTAGCTGGATTTCAAAGGGGTAAAAAAAGCTAAAAGCCTGACCATTCATAACGGTCTGTATACGACGACGAGAAATAAACTTCACGAACTTATAGCGCTGACTTGAAAATTCGTTAGGCTTACGAAACAGACCATCTCGGCCATTCCACCCTTCAAGACGCTCAAATAACAGCTGATCTATTTGCTCTGGCTTCAGGTTCTTCTTATTTTTGATTTCTTCCATGACCTCTAAAAACAGGCCGCCAGGAAACAGCGAGTTCGAGGACTGATCCGGGATATTATGGGAAAAGTTGATCACGTTGTTTTCAACCAAGTAACGAATCACTCGGAAAACATCATGAACGTTCTTTGTCACAAAGCGAACACCAATTTTGTCTAACAAACGAAAGGCCACAGCCTGCGGTTTGATCAACAGCTTAACGATAGAAGACGTGGATGTTTTAAACGGCTTGATTTCAAACTTCTTTAACGGGATCGCTTGCGCACCACTCCCAAGTGCAAGCCCCTTAATGGGGTCTTTCGAGACACAATGACGAATGGGGTTTAAAATTTGATCTTGAATGTCATCCGAGCATAGATAAAAAATGTCATTTTCCAAATGCACAAGAACATGCATCACTCGAATGATCGCACAGGCCCAGTTCTGCATCGAGGTCTCTGGGGCCGAACGGTTACTGGCGTAGATCAAAAGATAGCCAAGATCTTTTAACTTCCGAGGGTCCGAGAGATCAGCAGGAATCTGCTCACCTTCCACAAGCAAGTCTGTTTCAATAAAGGTTACAGCTCGCCGGTGAAAGTTCCATAAGGCAGTTTGGTCCGCTTCTTTTTCAAGATCGTAACCATAAGAGGCGATAAACTGATAGGCCTCCTCGAGGGTTTTGATCTTTAAGCGATCTAGGTCAATCGAAGATTGGCGACTAAAAATATGATCAATCGACGAATTTGAAAAATCAAAGGGTTGGCTGGCCATAGCCTTTATGGTCTCACAAGGACCGCCGATTTCAACGAATTCAAGGAAAAAGCCAGGGGCGGCATTCGTGCCGCCTCGACGTTTAGTTACATGGAAGAATCGAACAGGTCGGGATTTCGAATTGGCCTAGCTGACCTTCAATAGCTCCGCCACCCGAGTAGTTCACATAGTTTCCGAAATAAACTTGACCGGAAATTTTATTGCCTTGAATAAGGCCGTCAAACAAAAGCTGACCCGAGTTCTGACCACTACCATCATAGGTATCCATAATCATATAGAACTCAGTTCCATTCACAAATCCATAGTTCAAGTTTCCAGAAACACCGATCGCCTGTGCCCCATAGTCACGAGTCATCGCATCGAAGACAGCAACAATCACTTCACCCTGGGTCATCATGCTCGAATTATTGTTTACGTTGGACACATTATAAATGCCCTGCTGCAAAGAAACCGAAGCTGAAAAGCTGACACCGGTGTCTCCGTTACATGCTCCACTGACTTCCGTCAGGCCCATTCCACCCTGATCTTGTGAGGCATAGGGATCACCATAGGCCGTAAGGAAAGCGGCGATTGTGTCTGTATATGTATAGGTCGCCATCGAGTTATAAATGATTCCTTCATGCTGCCCAATCGGTGCGGCACAAAGCCCGGCCGACTGAACCAGTTGACTGGTGTTCCCGTTCACCTGGTTGTCCCGATTCAGCAAAGGATTCACTGTTCCGTTGGTCGTTCCACGGCCACTTGTGATGGCAGTTCGACCACTGTCTTTCTTGCCACCGCAGCTAAACAGAAGTAGGGCTGCAGACAAACTTAGGATTAATTTTAGTGCTCTCATTTCAACACTCCTCATGTTGTTGTCTTATGTATAGGCAATCGAAGTGCCAGATGAGGAGGCTGAAATAGCCGTATTTTCGATTTGAGATGGAATATGCCACAATTTAGGCAAAGCGACGGAAAGCGGCGCTTTTCAGTCACCGAAGTGTCAACAATCTAGCCACTCAACAAATGGCTTGTAGGAGCCCTTCAACTGGGCGCACAAACCCGACCAAGCCTAGGACTCAGGAATGAAGGCTCGCGTGCTGACATCATTAAGAAGCCGGTAGAAGTTTTCAGAGGTGTCATCTTTAAACGAGACAAATTCAAGACCGAAACCGCGCGGCAGACCATTTTGCTGTTGGCGCCGAACCCAACGGACCACCCCAGCCCCCCGAATCGGCCCGTATTCGACACAGCCGATGGAGATGTCAAAGCCAACGTGCTGACCAATATCCGGAAGCTCCGCCTCGTCAATGGCAACAAAA
>NYZX01000019.1 GCA_002686065.1 Pseudobdellovibrionaceae bacterium
GAAATCGGATTGATTTCGTCTCCACCTTGAGGGCCGTGTTCATGGGCCCACAAGGTTTTTGTGGCCTTATCGAAAAACAAGCCCTGTGGGTTACGGTGGCCAATGCTCCAAATCGATTTAGAGCTCTTTTTTTGATCATAAAAGGGGTTATCTTTCGGTGCTTTGCCGTTGTCTAACAGGCGGTGTATTTTGCCGTTATCTTTGGTGACATCCTGAGCGTCATTTTCCCGACCGCGATCACCGACAGAAAAGAATAAATACCCTTGGTCATCAAAGGCGATGCGACTGCCAAAGTGGTGGCTTGTTGGGTAGCTAGGTTGGGCGGTGAAAAGAGTCTGCCAGTCGGTGATTTGGTCTTTGTTAATTTTAAATCGGGCGATCTCTGTGGTGAAGGCTCGGGACTTCCCTGTGCTGTAGCTGACGTAGATCCAGCCGTTGTTTTTGTAGTCGGGATGCTTTTCCAGATCTAAAAGTCCACCCTGTCCTCGGACTGTGACCTCGGGGAGACCCTTAAGAAGTGTTTTGTCTTTTGTTTTAATGTTCAAAAGAACGAGTCGGCCGGTTCTTTGAGAAATAAGCAGTTCGTCGGCAGACAAGAACTCAAGGGCCCAAGGTAAGTAGATCCCCGATGCGACTTCGGTGCGATCAACGCGCAGCCCAGAGCTGTTTTCGGTGTCGGCAAACACGGAAAAGCTAAAAGTTAAAACCAAGGTGCAAACAAAAATTGAAATAGAGCCCTGCATGACTTCTCCTGAAGTGAATTTCGGACTTGGTCCGATAGGACGAATGGTCTAACTTTATATGTAAAGGAGGCACATGTCTAAAAAAGTGGTGCTTTTACAAGGTGGGTTAGGTGCTGAACGCGATGTTAGCTTGGCAACAGGTCGGGCCTTCGCGCAGGCTTTAGATGAACTCAATTACGATTATGTCATTGTCGAAGCTGACGCCAATTTGCCCTCGGCTCTTGAAAAGGCAAAGCCCGATGTGGCCTTGCTTGCTTTGCATGGAAAATATGCTGAAGACGGAATTGTTCAAGGGATTTGTGAGTACCTTAAGATTCCCTATTCGGGCAGTGGAGTCCTGGCATCGTCACTATGTATGGACAAAGTGTTCTCTAAAGCCGTCCTTCAACAGCAGGGTGTGCTGGTCGCATCACAGCAAGTCCTTGATATGCGTTACCAGTCGCTGGACGACTTTAAGCTTGAGCTTGAAGCTCCTGTGGTGGTGAAGCCGTCTCGTGAAGGGTCTTCCGTGGGAATTACGATTTGTAAAACCTCTGAAGATGTTCTTCCTGCGATCAAAGAAGCGGCAAAGTATGACTACCATGTCATGATCGAAACCTTTATTCCCGGCTTTGAGGTCACTGTGCCTATTCTTGCTGGAAAGGCCTTAACGCCCATCGAAATCCGCCCGAAGGAAGGGTTTTACGATTATAAAAACAAGTATACGAAGGGGAATACCGAGTACTTGTTGCCGCCTTCTTTGCCAGAGCCGTGGATTGCACACTGCCAAGAAGTGGCTTTAAAGGTGTCGCAAATCTGCCGTTTGAAAACCTATGGGCGGATTGATTTTCGAGTGGACCCCAATGGAAAACCTTACGTTCTTGAAATCAATACTTTGCCGGGGTGTACGGAAACTTCGCTTGTTCCACAGTCAGCTAAACATGACGGGATTCCTTTTTCTGAGTTCGTAAAGATCTTGGTGGATTCGGCATCCTTGGACTATCAGGGGGTCCAGTGATCCGTCTTTCAAAAAAGACGTCTGATCGTTTAAAGTCGGCCGCAACATTTGTGTTGGTGGTCGTTTTTTTGACGGGCTTTGTACAGTACTTACGGCAGTCATTGTTCGTTGTTCGACAGGTCGATATTCAATTTTCGTCAGACTCGCAAATTGGTTTTTCCAATAGCGTGCTGGAGGGTGTCGAGCAAAAGCTAGCGATCTACAAGGGAAAGTCGACTTTTGCTTTGCCGATTCGGTCGGTCGTCGATTCTATTTTGGAGGACAAGCGAATCAGTCATGCCCAAGTTTCTAGAACAATGCTTGGCGACATGCGCGTAAAGTTGGCTTTGCGTCGACCGATCGCATTGTATTTGGATGAAGCGGGCAAGGCCTTTCCGCTTAGTTTTGACGGCGAGTTTTTGCCAAAAGTAGGTATGGAAGAACTTCCGGATCTGCCCATTCTGCGCGGGCGAAAGTTTCAAAAAGAATTAGCGCTGCGTAAAGATGTACTTGGTTTCTTGGGGCAGCTCCCAGACTTTGGTCCATTTAGTCTAGCTTCGGTTTCGGAAGTGCGCTTCGATGAGAAAAATGGTTTTCGCTTTTGGGTCAGCGAACAACAAGGTGCTATCCAGTTTGGTTCGCAGTTGAGCGATCAAAAGATCCGACGTGTGACTCAGGTTCTTGATTATCTCCATTCGCGCAGGCTTCAGACTCGCGTCATCGACACAAGGTACGACAAAAAAGTGGTTGTCAAGCTGCGTAACGGATCATAGCCTATTTGTAGATAGGACCAAAGTGAAGGTCCTTCGTAGTTATGCAACTTTGAACGACGAACAACTTTGAACGAAGGCCAAAATGTCTCGACGAACCTCTGGTCAAATTGTGGCAGCCATTGATATTGGCACAACAAAATCCGCCTGCCTAATAGGCCAGATCACTGATTCTGGTTTAAAAGTCATCGGTGTTGGACAGGCTCCTCATAAGGGTGTTCGCCAGGGTCTGATCGTCAACATCGAAGGCGTAAGCCAAGCCATCACAAAAGCAAAAGACGAAGCCGAGCTTATGGCCGGCGAAGAAATTCATTCGGTCTGGTTGGGTGTTTCAGGAAGTCACATCCGGTCTTTTTCATCTGACGGTATGGTTGCCATCAAAAATAAAGAAGTGGCCGAAAACGATGTCGAGCGTGTGATCGAAGCGGCTTGTGCCGTTGCCATCCCATCTGACCGACAGGTTATGCACGTCGTTCCGAACGAATATAAGATCGATGACCAAAAAGGGATTCGTGATCCCATTGGCATGTCGGGTGTGCGCCTGGAAGCCTCTGTTCATATCATTACGGCCAGTCAGTCCGCTGTTCAAAACATGATGAAGTGTTGTGAAAGTGTCGGCTTAAAAGTCGAGGGGCTTGTCCTTCAGCAGTTGGCTTCAGCTGTCGCGGTAGCGAATGAAGATGAAAAGAATATGGGTGTTGTTGTCGCTGATATTGGTGGCGGCACCTGTGATTTGATTACTTACATTCAAGGAAGCGTGGCTCATACAGCGATGATTCCTGTTGGTGGTCAAAACTTTACTCAGGATATTTCGATTGGGTTAAAGACAACCCAGGCTGCTGCAGAGGAGCTAAAAAAACATTTCGGTTGTGTCTTTAATGAAATGATCGATCCTAATGAGACGATTGAAGTGGAGTCTGTCAGTGGTCGTAAATCGCGTACTTTAAAGCGAAGCGATTTGACTGAGGTTTTAAGCGCACGTGCGGAAGAAACCTTGAACTTGATTCGTCGTCAGATCGACGATCAGGGGCATACCGAGCAAATCGGATCTGGATTGGTTTTAACTGGGGGCGGAAGTCACCTGGATGGTNTGATCTCTATGGCNGAGTTTGAATTGGATTTTCCGGTTCGACGTGGTCTTCCTGAAAACGTCAGTGGCTTGGCTGAGATTGTTAAGTCGGCACAGTACGCAACAGGTGTAGGTCTTTTGATATATGGTTATGAGCAACGGATGAAGTCACGTACGCCTGAGTCGGTTGCAACGAACGAAGGGTCTTTTTTCTCAGGGATCCGACGTCGTTTGAATGAATTGTTTGGTGAATAAAAAGTTCCATTGGAGGGATTATGTTTGAACTCGAGGAAGAAGCTCAACTAGGCGCGAACATTAAAGTCGTTGGTGTTGGCGGAGGCGGAAGTAACGCCGTACAAACAATGATGAGTGAAGGCTTGTCGGGTGTCGAGTTCCTGATTGCTAACACGGATAAGCAGGCGCTTGAAGCAAACGGCGCTGACAAAAAGATTCGTTTGGGTCTTGAGTTAACAAAGGGCCTGGGGGCTGGTGCAAACCCTGAAATTGGGAAGCGAGCAGCCATTGAATCTTATAATGATATCGTTGAAGCGATCGATGGCGCTGATATGGTTTTTGTCACAGCCGGAATGGGCGGTGGAACAGGGACTGGTGGAGCTCCGATCGTAGCTAAGATCGCTAAAGAGCTTGGCGCACTGACCATCGGTGTTGTGACTCGTCCGTTTATCTTTGAAGGTAAAAAGCGAAAGCGTCATGCGGACTCGGGGATTCAAGAATTAAAAGAGAACGTTGATTCGTTGATCGTTATTCCGAATCAAAAGTTATTGTCGATTTCTAGCGAAAAGACTCCGTTATTAGAAACTTTTAAGAAAGCCGATCACGTCTTGTTGCAAGCAGTGAAAGGGATTTCTGATCTTATTAATATGCGTGGACTGATCAACCTAGACTTTGCGGATATTCGCACAGTTATGGCAGCAAAAGGTATGGCTCTTATGGGCGCTGGCTTTGCTGAAGGTGAGAATCGCGCCGTAGAAGCCGCGACCGAAGCTATTTCTTCGCCGCTTCTTGAAAACGTCGCGATCGACGGCGCTACTGGAATTATCATCAACGTGACAGGTGGACCAGACTTGTCGCTTTGGGAAGTAAACGAAGCCTCGACTCTAATTACAGAGGCAGCTCACGAAGACGCAGAAGTTATCTTCGGTGCTGTTATTGACGAAAACATGGGTGACCATGTTCAAGTGACTGTGATTGCGACGGGATTCGGTGTAGACAACAAAACAACAACCGTCGATGAGCAAATCTCACAGTTGCAGGCAATGGCTCAGGCCCACCTGAATATGCAAACGCAAGCGGGGGCGCAAACGTTTGTGGCGCCTCAGCCAATGCAGCAACGGCAACCGACAATGGAGCAGGCAGAAGCGATTCATCCTGTTCCAGCCCAACCAGCTCAAGCACCACAGGAGCCAGTACAACCTGTTGAGGATGTGAGGCATGAGTCTGGTGAGAAGCCTTTGCTTCCTCGCGATATTTTGTTGGCCAAGGTGAAAGCCTACCGTCAGCAAAGCCAAGGGGGAGAGATGGAAGCAGGGGTTAATCCAGAGCAGCTTTCCATGGACGTCGAGCAAGATTCTCAATTAGAGCAAGCTCGCAAGATGGCTCAGCAAGTGGTGAAATCACCATTTGATAAAACCGATCTTGATGTTCCATCTTTCATGCGTAAGCAGCAATCTGGTCAGGATAAGGGCGTAGATCAATAAGATCTCACGTCAACTTCCGAGGGTGTGGGCCCTCGGGGGCGCTTGCCCAGGCTCTTCAACGAGTCAAATCGAGTCCATGGATCTCCATGGGCTTTTTTTTGGCCTGAAGGACAAGATCTTGGTAACATGGTCGACGTGCTAAAGGCTTTTTTTCTTTCAGATGTTCATATCACAGGTGATCGCGATAAAAACGCTGTCCGGTTGGCAGGGTTTATCGATCGGCTTGGTGTCGAAATTGAAGCCAGTCACCTTTTTCTAGTTGGNGATATTTTTGANCTATGGGTCGGCCCACACGCTTATTTTGTCCAACGCTTTCAGTCTGTTGTTGATGCCGTTCAACGTGCTAAATCAAGGGGGATCGAGGTTCACTACTTCGAAGGCAATCATGACCTTCATCTTACGAAGTATTGGACGAAGACCCTTGGGGTTCCCGTTCACAAGGGGCCGAAGACGTTTCGCCTGGATGATTTAAATGTGCGCGTTGAGCACGGTGACCAAATGGACCCTGAAGACAAAGGGTATTTGTTTTTGCGTTGGTTTTTGCGCACGCCAGTTATGACTTTGATCAGTCACCACCTGCCAGGGGGAGTGGTTCGACGAATTGGTGAAAAAATGAGCCATTCAAGTCGGCATTATACCAGTCATGTAAAAACCACGACCGATGATCGAACCTGTCGAGTTTTAAGGTCACATGCTGAAACTGTGTTTGAACAACAACCCGATTTGGACTTTTTGATTTCTGGACATGTCCATCTCGAGTTTCACGAGCTCATCGAAAGTCGAGGTCGTGCGCGACATGTGATTAATCTTGGCAGTTGGTTTGATGCAGCCCGGGTCTTTTGCTTAACTAATAGTAGCGGTCAATTTTGGAGGATTCGCGATGATGGTTCGGTTATTACTTCTTAGCGTTAGCTTACTTTTTATAGGCTCATGTGCCTCAGTTCCACACGAAGTGAGCGTCAGTGCCTACAACACAGAATTGATCGCCGAGGTCATCGATGGAAACTCTGCGGATCTTACTTTTTGTTATGAAGAGGAAATGATTCGTAAGCCCGGTTTTGGTGGAAAGGTCACCCTTAAATGGTTGCTTCGAAACAAAGACAACGTCGCTAAAGTCGATCGAATCAAAGTCGAGAAAAAAGGCACCACCGTTCGAAGCCGAAAGTTTGTACGTTGCTTGGTGCGAGCTGTCCGTAAATGGGACTTTCCGAAAATCGCTGGCGACAACAAGGTTGTCATTACCTTCCCTTTCCTTTTTGAAAAGGATCTGGATGGGGACGCTGAGGAAGCGGCTCAGTAGTTTTTTGCTTTTCTAGCAGGGTTTAACCAACTGAAATTCAGTGATGTTTTCCACCCTGTCTTGGATGTCTTCGATGACCAAGACGGCGGGTGTGTTGTAGCCGCGTGAGCCAATGGCGGCTAGCCCAGGTGAGGACTCGGCCTTTTTTATAGCAATGGAGGACGAGTCAACGGGGCACCTTTGGGCCTGGGGCAGACATTTTGTCAGCCATTGTTCACATTGTTTGAAGATCATCGGGTGTGAATAGATGGTTTCAATTTGTTCGAGCGATTGGGACCACGAATACAGGCAAAGACGAACATCTAAGTAATGTCGGGCCAAGACGTTCACGCTGTTGCGATCAAAAAACTGTTCGATTTCGGGGACGCTACCAGCCGTTGTGTTTTTCACTGGAATAAACACACACTGACCTTGGGTAAGGTGCTTTAAGACTTCGCTCAGTGAATAACAGGGGCGAAGATCCTGTCCTGGGTAAAACTTCGTTACCGCCCGGTGGCTAAAAGAACCATCGGGGCCTAGGTAAAAAATGGGTTCGTTCAGAACAGGGACTTGCATGGGCTAGCCAGCAACGTTTCGTCCAACGGCCGCTGAGACCGACTTAATTCCAGCCATCAGTTTTTCAAAGTCATCAGGTAGCAAGGCTTGTGGGCCATCTGAAAGGGCTTCTTCCGGTCGATCATGCACCTCGACAATAACGCCATCGGCACCGGCAGCGATACTGGCTAAAGACATTGGTGAAACAAGGTGACGCTTTCCCGTTCCATGAGACGGGTCAATGATGATCGGCAGATGCGACAGACTTTTAAGAATGGGAACGGCATTTAAGTCTAAGCAGTTTCTTGAAAACTGTTGGTCAAAACTACGAATGCCACGTTCGCACAAGATGACATTGTGATTGCCTTCGGCAAGAATATATTCGGCCGACATCAAGAACTCTTCGATGCTTGCCGACATCCCGCGTTTTAGCATCACCGGTTTATTCAAGCGTCCTAGCTCTTTTAACAGCGGAAAGTTCTGCATGCTTCGGGCGCCCACTTGAATGATATCAGCGTACTCGGCAACAAGGTCCAATGTATTGGTGTCCATGGCTTCGGTAATGACCGGCAAGCCTGTTTCTTTGCGGGCTAAAGCTAAGATTTCCAGACCTTTTTTTCCAAGCCCTTGAAAGCTATAGGGCGAGCTTCTTGGTTTAAAGGCGCCTCCACGAAGAAGGTTTGCCCCCGCAGCCTTGACGGCTCTGGCAATACGTAAGGTTTGATCTTCGGATTCGACAGAGCAAGGCCCTGCCATGACCACGATAGCTCCAGGGCCGATGGAAAGTTCGGAGGTGATCTCAATGGAAGACGGATTTGGCTGAGTTTCCAAAGACGCTAACTTAAAGGGTTTCGAAATGCGAACCACATCTTGAACACCTTCCATAGCACGAAGGCTGGTCTGGTCAATTTGCTCGACTTTCCCAAGAAGGCAGATGGTTGTTTGTCCTTCCCCGGGAACAACACGTGGGTCGATAGGGAACTTCGAAAGGTGATCAAGGACATGTTGTAGTTGTTCCTGTTTATGGTCCGAGGTCATGACGACGATCATTCACTGTCTCCTTGTTTTTTTTGAATGTCCTTCGAGCGGTTCAAAATGGCTTGGTAAATGCCACGTAAGGTCGCTTCATCAAGTAGTTCGTTTTGTTGTCGATCTAATAGGCGGGCCATCATTTTAGATTCTCGATCTGGGTCACTTAAAGGCAGCCCTGAAGTGGCCTTCATTTCTCCGATCCGCTGGCACAGTCCAAGTCGGCGTTGAATCAAATCAAAGATCTGATTATCAAGAGTATCGATTTCATCCCGCATTTCACGGATTAAAGGGTGCTGACCGGACATCTTCTTTCCACCTCGGTCCTAACGAAGCATGAACTATGCCACGGAAAAACCTGAGAGAGTCCGGTAGTTTGCAGGACAGGTCCGTGCGCTGTCTACAAGATAAACATCACTTAGAATTTAACCACTTTGACTGTACTTTTGTACCAGTGGCCAATGGAATCTATGTTTACTGATGGCGACGAAGAAGGTCGTCGCGAATCTCTTCCCAAATTTTATAATAGCGCCAGGCAGGTGGGGCATGGTCCGATTGTTCGTGGTCTGGCTTTAATCGTAAACCAGTCGTTTTCAATAGAACCTCTTTCACTTCAGTATTTTGATTCAGTTTCGCGAGCATCGCTCGTCGGATGAGCTGATAGTGTTTTCCTTTTTCAGACGTTCGGTAGGGCATGCGCTCGCCTTTGTAGCTGACCCAATCGATTCCCAATGCTTTCATCGCCTTAGACCCAAAGTCTCCAGCACGTTTTGCTTTAAAGGCGACGAGTTGTTCGACCTCGGCTCGGGTGTAGGGCCATCCCTTGTACTTAGAGCGAGGATCTTCTTGATCCTCAGGGTACTTCATGGACTGCCAGAAGCCCTCAAGGCTTGCATACTTTTTACCTTCAAATTCAAAGGGGGTCGGGGCGAAGTTTGAAAGAATTCCAAGTTCGTTTCGCTTCGACAGGATCACTTCACCTTCTTCGGCGTCGTCTGGGGAGATTTCCCATGAAGCAGCGTCACCTTCGATGGCTTGCCACCAGTGCCCAGGGTAGCCTTGTCGGACCATTTCGGTTTTCGGGGAGCTGCCACAGCCTAGGCTTCCCATTCCAACTAGCGCGATAAGTATAAGTAAGTAAGTCGTTTTCATGAGTGGAAAATAGTCAGCTGAAGTAGGGGTTGTCCAGACATAATCCTTTTTTGAAGGCTGTTTCACGGAAAGTTGCGACCCATCGAGTAAGGATTCCTNGGGNCGAGACACTCAGAAAGAATCAGGTCATAATTGAGCAAACGGGAGGTCATCCGATGAAAGCACTTGTTACAGGCTGCAATAGAGGCATTGGTCTTGAGCTTGTTCGTCAATTAAAGAAAAAGGGTTACGAAGTCCTTGCTGTGGTTAGGACAAACTCCGAGGCCTTGGCGGGGGTTGCTGATCAGGTCATTGAGGGCGTCGATCTGCTGAACGCAGAGGCGGTCGATAAGGTGACTCATGGTCTTGCTGATCACGATTTTGATTTGGTGATTCAGAATGCGGGATTGTTAGTTTCGATGCCGTTCGAGCAAATATCTTCGCAGCCAATGCTGGATATGTTCAAAGTAAACGCCCTCGCGCCAATTCTTTTTTCTGCGAAGTTGGCACCGAAGATAAAGCCAGGTGGAAAGCTGGTTGTGATCACATCTCGGATGGGGTCAATGGCCGACAATACATCTGGTGGAAGTTATGGCTACAGAATGTCGAAAGCCGCTTTGAATGCCGGTGCTGTTAGTTTGGCACGTGACCTAGAGGGCTCAAATATTGCTGTCGGTATGATTCATCCGGGCTGGGTTCGAACCGAAATGACGGGGAAAACGGGCCACGTTGATCCTGATGAGTCTGCGGCAGGGATTTTACAACGCATCGAGAATGACTTAAATCAGTCCTCGTCAGGGGGATTCTGGCATATGAACGGAGAAAGGCTTCCGTTCTAGATATGAACTCGAAACATACGTTTTTCGGCTTACTTAGATACTTGTGGCCGAAAGATCGACGAGATCTCCAGTTTAAGTTTTTAATCGCAGTCGTCTGTTTGTTGGCGGCCCGAGGGTTAAATGTCTGTATCCCATTGGTTTTTGGGCAAGCCGTCGATCAGCTAACGGGGGATATCATTTCCATCCCCGTTGCGATGTTGGTCACTTATGGGTTGGTTCGTCTAGGCAGTGGCTTTTTTAATGAAATGCGAGACTTCTTTTTTATTGGAGTATCGCAAAATGCTCAGCGGCGAGTCGCCTTAGAAACCTTCAAGCATTTACATCGGCTGTCCTTACACTTCCATCTCAATCGTCAGACAGGCGGGCTGTCTCGAGTGATCGAGCGAGGCGTGAAGGGGATCTCTTTTGCGCTTAGTTTTTTGAGCTTCAACGTCCTTCCGACCATCATTGAAATCCTTTTAGTCACCGGCATCTTGTATTACCGTTTGGGTTGGAAGTTTGCTTTGATCGTATTTTCAACGATCAGCTTTTATATTTTTTATACCATCTTTGTGACCGAATGGCGGGTGAAGTTTCGTCGCCAGATGATTGATTCAGATAACCGGGCGAACACCAAAGCGGTTGATTCGTTGTTGAATTACGAGACGGTAAAATACTTTGGGAACGAGCAGCACGAGTATCAACGTTACGATCGAAGTCTTAAAGGTTATGAGCAGGCGGCGATTCTGAGCCAAAAAAGTTTGTCAGTTTTGAACTTAGGGCAAGCTTTGACCATCGCGACAGGGCTGGTTGTCCTTATGTACCTTGCTGCTGAGGGTGTTGTTAACGGGGCGATGAGCGTGGGGGACTTCGTTGTCGCAAATACCTTCTTAATTCAGCTGTACACGCCGTTAAACTTTTTAGGATTTGTCTACCGCGAGATGAAGCAAAGCTTTATTGATATGGAGCAAATGTTTGAAATGCTTCGTCAGGATGATTATTTACCAGAGCCGGAAGACGGCAGAACTTTTACAGGATTAAGTAAGGGCATTGCCTTCGAAAACGTCCACTTTTCTTACCAACCGAACCGCCCGATTTTGAAAGATGTTAGCTTTCATATAAAACCGGGTCAGAAAGTGGCTTTTGTTGGTGCAAGTGGCGCTGGGAAGTCGACTTTGTTTCGGTTGTTGTTTCGTTTTTACGATGTGACCCAGGGAAAGATCACCGTCGATGGCGTCGACATCCGAGAGTTCAATACGGACTCCTTGCGGCAGGGCATGGGGGTTGTCCCGCAAGATACGGTCTTATTTAACGATACGATTCAATACAACATTCGTTACGGGGATCCGGCAGCGACAGATGATAAAATCATAGAAAGCGCTAAACAGGCTCAGGTAGCCAGTTTCATTGAGCATTTACCCGAGGGATATTTAACCCGAGTCGGGGAGCGGGGATTAAAGCTGTCTGGGGGAGAAAAACAGCGCGTGGCCATCGCAAGGACACTTCTGAAGGACCCGGACATTCTTATTTTGGATGAAGCCACTTCGGCCTTGGATTCCGAAACCGAACAGGCCATCCAGGGGACGCTCGAAGAGGTTTCCAAGGGGCGAACGACCTTGGTGATTGCTCACCGGTTGTCGACGATTGTTCAGTGCGATCAGATTTTTGTTCTAGATCAGGGAAAGATTGTCGAGACGGGAACTCACCAACAGCTACTGGATAAAAAGATGTATTACTATAGATTGTGGGTGAGGCAGCAAGAAAAGGCGCAGCTCGAAAAGCAGCTTAAAAAAGCCACTCAGGCGGCTAAGCTTGTGGGTTCTTCACAGTCGCGGTCCGACTCTGACTCTGATTCAATCTGATTAGCGGCGGCCACAGGGATGAGGATGACGAAGGTTGTTGCGGGGTGGCTTAGGTCCAATTCAAGGCTTCCTCCGAAACTTTGCATGATATTGTGGCTAATAGATAGCCCTAGCCCAGTACCTTTTCCGACGTCTTTTGTCGTGTAAAAGGGCTCGAAGATTCGATGCGCCACTTCTTCTGGTATTTTGTTTCCCCAATTTGCGACTCGAATTTCGGCGAAGCCCTCGTGGGTTGTGGATGGGCCAATTTTGATATGTATCCACGGGTTTACGTTCTCGGGTTTTTGTTCAATGACGTGGTCGATCGCATTGTTGACCAAGTTATGAAGAACCTGTGACAGAGGGACGCTTTGACCCAGAACGGACGTGTTGAGATCGCCTTCGATAA
>NYZX01000020.1 GCA_002686065.1 Pseudobdellovibrionaceae bacterium
AATTAATGTCGAAGTCGAGATCGGTCCTGATGAGACCGTTCTAGAGGTGGCTCAGAAGAATAAGGTTTATATAAAGTCCATTTGCAATGGGGTTCCTAGTTGTGCTGAGTGTCGCATTCGTGTGGTCGAAGGGGATCACAATGTGCTGCCTCCTGGGGCGAAAGAGAAAACCTTAATCGGAACGGCTCATTATTTAGATCAGCGGCGTTTGTCCTGTCAGCTTCGTTGCTTTGGAGACGTCACGATTGACCTCACCGAGCAGGTTGCTAAGGAGCAAGGTGAAGGTCTGAAGAAGCGTCAAAAGGCTGGTGTGAAGGCCGATGTGTCAGAATCACGTGCCCAGTTGGGCAACCTGATTGATCAAGATGAGGCTTTACAAGACGAAGCGACTCGTGACATGGGTGATGACTCGATTTTTGAAGCTGATGAATCGGGATCGGCTTCGGCAAAGTCGTCCGGTGGCGGAGATGCCTCGGATAAAAAAGAAGGCTCTGGCAAAAGACGAAGCCGCAACAGAAACCGCAATCGTTCTAAAGGCGGTGGTGGCGGAGCGGCCCAGCAGGCTCAGGGTGGGAACAAAAAGAAGGCCTCTGGCGGCACTCAGAAGTCATCGGATAAGGGGCCAGAGGGAAGTAAAGACGGAGGCGGAAACAAAAAGCGCCGTCGCCGACGCCCCCGCCGCGGTCCAAAGAAGCCCTCTGAATAAAAGCCCAAACAAACAGGGCGCAAAAAACCGTGCGCCCTTCACGAACTAGCTATCAAAAACCAATAAAACGATTTACCTAAAATCGCCAAGCGTCCGCGCGTCCCTCAATAAAGAGCACAAGCAAGACCCGAAGACTACGATCTCAAGGCTAAATCATAGGCACTTCAATAACCAAAACTTCCGTCTCACCATTTGCCCGAACAGAAACCGATGTTTGCCCTGTCACACCAAGAGCATCACGAGTCAGAAGCTGCTGGTCATCAACCTGCGCATCACCTTCAAGCACAAATATATAAATACCGTGGCCTGGTTGGTGCGCCTTGTAAGTGACTGTTTGACCGGCATCGATATCAGCTAACGAAAAGTAGGCGTGCTGATTGATGCGCACAAGGTTCTCCGGGTCGTTGAGTGGGCCGACGACTTGCTGAAACTGGTTTTTGCGTTCCGCTTTCAAGAAGGCTTTTTGGTCATAGCGCGGGGCAATGTCTTGTTCTAAGGGAAGAATCCAGATTTGTAAGAATCGGACATCTTCGGTTTCGCTATCGTTGTACTCAGAGTGACGAATGCCCGTTCCCGCTGACATGGCCTGGACTTCGCCGGCACGGATGACGGCTTTATTGCCTTCACTGTCCTCGTGGCGAAGGGCTCCGCTAAGAGGAATGGACACGATCTCCATGTTTTTGTGGGGATGAGTTCCAAAGCCCTGGGCGGGGAGGACACGGTCATCGTTCAGGACACGTAAGGCCCCAAATTGAATGCGGTCAGGGTCATAGTAGTGTCCAAAGCTAAAAGTATGTTTTGAATCCAGCCAGCCGAAATTAGCTTTTCCACGTGTTTCATTTCTATGTAGTACCGTCATGGCGGCCTCCTTTGATGTCATTAAAGTAGCCAATTCAACGATAAATTAATAATATTAATATTTCATAATAATGATAGTTTGATATTATCATGTTAGAGGAGTGCAAAGACCTATATGACTTTAGATCAACTGGAGATGGTCGAGGCTGTCGTTGAGCACGGCAGCTATCGAGCGGCCGCCGAGAAGCTACACAAGTCTCAGCCGAGCCTGAGTGTGGGGATTAAGAATCTGGAAGACCTTTTAGGTGTCCAGATTTTTGATCGTCAGGGGTATCGACCGGTGCTGACGGAAGCTGGACATTTGTTTCACGCGAAGATGCAAGAGTCCCTGTCTCAGTTTCGACAGCTTCGTGCCTTGGGGGAGCAACTCAGCCAGGGCGTTGAATCCCAGGTGCGCCTTGGTATTGATCCACTTTATCCTTTAAAAGATGTCGCCAGTGAACTAAAGGACGCTTTTCAGGCTGGCTACTACGTGCAGGCTGATTTTAAAGAATACGTTCTTCAAGAGGGCATCGATGCCTTGTTGTTGGGTGAGCTTGATTTTGTCATTGGGGCTGGGTTCAGGGATGACCCACGGTTAGAGTGTCTTGAGGTGCTGACAGTCACCATGAGCGCCTGCCGAGTTCATCAAGCGGCCCCGAAAGGTAAGGTGGCAAAGAAGGCTTCTGTTCCAAGGATCGTTGTCAGTTCGGAGTCTCAGGTGGATCGTATGGAAGTGAAGGGCTATGTTTGGAAGGTAGCCAGTCACGAGTTAAAAGAACAGCTGATTTCAAGTGGCCTGGGATGGGGGTACCTTCCCGATGATTACATTCGTAGCCATCGTAAGTTGGCGCGGCTGCGGCGTCCAAAAATTGAGTTGGTACTTTATCTTTATCGGAACAAAGAGACAGCGACAGGGCCTTTGTGTCACACTTTCTGGAGTCGCATGAAGGAGAGATCACATGGCTAAAAATACGACCGAGCTTGACGATGCCTTAAAGCAGGTTTTGTTACAGCACAAGGTGGCGTCCCAGGTGGATATTCGTCAACGGCTAGAAGCTTTAGGGTACGAGGTCAATCAGTCGACGATTTCGCGAGCATTAAAGCGTGTCGGAGCGATCCGTTTGCGGGATGCCCAAGGGCAGCCTGTGTACCGCTTGGAAGCTGAAACGACTCAGTCGATGAGTGCGGTGCGGGCGCAGATTCTTAGTGTTGAATCAAACGGCGCGATGCTTGTGATGCGCACGACTTTGGGGGCCGCGGGCTGGGTTGCCCGCCAGCTAGATTTAGAAAATGATCCAAAGATACTTGGGACCATCGCTGGTGATGACACCATTTTTATCGCGCCAGCCTCGGCCTTAGAGCATCAAAAGACCTTAGATGCGGTCATCGAAATGATTCGAACACCCGACGAGTAAGATTATTTACGGCCGGGAATCCATTGGATATCAAATTCGACGTAGGGTTCGTCTTCTGGCTCGTTTAAAGCGTAATGACGGTCTTCATAGAAATTGATGTGAGTGATTTTGATACTTGGGATGATCACGTCTCGGTCCCATTCGAAGGCATAGGATGCTTGAACGCCAACAGCTGATTCGGTTCCGTAGCCTGAGCTTTTTCGGCCGTAGCTTCGTAGGCTGATATCCCACTTAGCAATATCGCGGGTGTACATTTTTGAGCTTCGCAGCCCTGTCTGCACCTCGTAGTCGCCGTAGATGTCTTCTTGGTCATTCGTCGACAGTCCGACCTCGATACGAGATCGTAGGTAGCAGTTCCATGTTTTTCCGGTACTGGTTTGACTGAACTCTTTTGCCACGCCGGTTTGCGCGTAGATATTCGTTTGGGTCTCTTCCAAGGGGTGGTTGTCATAGGTGATGTAATCGGCCAAATCTAGGTTGGTCAGGGTCTTGTGCCAGCCGTTTTGTAGCTGGGCTAAGATCCGCGGCGAGCCGGACCGGTCTTCGACTCCAATGGCGTAGGTTCGGTCATAGCTGTCGCCGTAGCGAGTTTGCCGGTATTCAAGCTGGTTCACTTCGACGACCTTTTGATCGACCCGACCACGGTCGTTTTTAAGGGCAAGTCCCTTTTCGTTGAGTAACTCGCTGAACAATGTGCTGGATAAAGTGATTTCAGATTTGCGGTCGGATAGATAGGAGATCAGCTGCATCAATAGACTGAAGGTTCGTCCTCGGTCATTTCCGTCTTGATCAATGACAATACCACCCAAAGGTGTGTTGTCGTTTCCAAGTTGCCCACGAAGGACGATCTTTTCGACGGTTGAGCTTGAAGCGTTTCGAACCAGAGTGAAGGATTGTTTGTTGTCTTGGCAGTCGCAGACAATATTGTCTGTGGCCGCCTTGATATCATTGACTGGTAGGAGGCTTCGAACTTGCGTAACGAGCTTTAACAGCTCGCGATTATCCAGAGCTTCGTATTCAGATAAGATCTGAGGCATCACGGTATCATCTTCAAAGCGATGGTAGTCGCAATCGTCAGACACTTGCATCTGTGGACAAATGGCAAACCAAGAGCTGTCTTTGATCTGAAAAACAACAAATGGGTCTGAGGAGTCGATATAAATGGGACGAATGGGACCAGAGGGATCGGCCAAGGAAGCAAGGCCGAGGGCAAAAACGAGAAACGACAGTAAGAAGCGCATTAGTTCTCCGTATTCCCCCTGGGTGAGAATTTTATAGAGGATCTAAAACCATCGCCACTGTGTCATTAGGTCGTGTAATGTCTTTAAGGCCTTGCGAAAGGATTACTATATCGGGCAGGCAATGCGTCCGTGTTTGTAATCCGGCGTCTGGATGGATGCGCTACATACGTTGGTGCAAAAACTACCGATGGCTTCAAAGGAGATATCTTCTGTGTATATGCGGGTGTGTAGATTTTCGTCGTTCTCAAGGCTTAACGGAATCTCATATTTTGAAACTTCTTGATTTTTTTTATCTAAGACCACGATTGTTCGCGAACTGGTTAGGGCATTTGTGATGACACTGACTGCGATATCCACGCGCTCGTTCTTGGCGCTGACCTTTTCTGCGGTACCGAAGCAGACGTAATCTATTTTCTTGAAGGTTTCAGAGGGAACGTTTGCAAAGGCAGAAAGGCTCGGCAAAAGAAGAAAGAAAGCAAAAAGTCGTATCATAGTCTGTCTCCTAGATATGAGTTTGATCGAGTTACACCAAGGCTGTTTATTCGAGGTTCGGCGACATGAATAGGGGAAATCGCTGGATTGTAAGCTTTATGTGAGATCGCCAGCCTGCTTGAAGCATATGGCAGGAGTAGGCCTGCTGGCGATGGAGGGCGGGGCCGTTAGTCATTCCATGTTTGAGCGATATACCCATCGGGGCGGATCAGAAGTTGCTGATTAGGGTAGGTCTGGTTTTCTGTGGAATAACTTGTCGGTCCGTCGTTTGCGTTGATGCGAATGACCTTGGTTCCCTTGGGTAAGTTTGGAGGGGTTGCTTTGTCACCGAAGCTGATCAACGAGTGGCTTTGGTAGTCGAGTAAACTGTAAAGTCTTTTCTGTCCTGTGCTTGTTTTTATGGTCATGTCGTGTAGGCGGTGCCCGATCAGCCCTTCGCCAGGGTAGGTGATTCCCATTCCGGTGATGTTCCCAGAGTAAGCTTCGACCAACTTTAGATATTGTTTCGCATGTGAATTCGTTTCGGCAAACTTTGTGGTCCGAACAAGATCGCCGGACACCTTGATGACGCTTTCTGCGACGGGCTTTCGCTCGGCTTCATAGGAGGACAAATCGATGGTTCCAGGGTGTTCCTTGTCGATTTTTAGCTTCCAAATCAAGTTGAAGGCATCGGCAAGTCCTGTGTTTAATCCTTGGCCTCCATTGACTGAGTGAATATGGCAGGCGTCACCAGCAAGGAAGACTTTGTTTTTGTAGCTGAAACGTTCCGCGACAGATTCTTTCACTGAAAACTGTGAAAGCCAGTCAACACGTAGGAACTTCAGTGAATAGGGTTGCATGGCTCGATTAATTTTTTTGAGAACCTCAGGCATGGTGAAGGATTTTTTGTCCATGCGAATGTAAAAGCGATCGATGTCTCCTTCACGTGGAATCCAAGCGACATCCGAGGTTTCGCTTTGAAACACCACGATTTCTGGAGCTTTCGGGTAATCCGTTAAAATGTTTCCATCGACAACAGCCCAGGTGATTTCGGGTCGTTGAATATGAAAGCCAATGTTGAAGGTTTCGCGGATAAATGACCTGGAACCATCTGCACCTATGACATATCGGGAACGGATTGTATCACCGCTGGAAAGTCTTGTCGTACATCCGTGGTCATCCACTCGGATATCGGTGGCTGTTCGGTGGCGCAGGACCGGATTGTTTAGTTCAGCAAGTTTTTGATCCAACTGATTTTCTATGTGGCTTTGTCCAAGCATCAGAAAGTGTCGGTGGAAGCAGCCCTCAAGATTCTTCCACCAGGAAGATTGCCGTGATTGAACCTTCCCGTCAGCGAAAACTGTACTTGTGTCACAGGGGCGGCCCAAAGGGTATAGGCCATCAAAAAGACCTGCTAGCTCTAGCAATTGCAGGGTCCTAGCGTTCAAGGCGTCTGCTCGGCCGACTTTTAGTGGGCCATCAGACTTGTCAATGATGATGGTACTTAGGCCTGAGAGGTGCGCCAGATAGGCTGACATTAAGCCCACTGGCCCGGCACCGACAATCAGAATATCTGTATCATGAGTCATGTGTGCTCCTTCAATCCAGGGTTCTTATAGGCCGGGGAGCTGTTGACATGAACTCGCTGTAAGTGCCTTGGTGCCATCGACGTAAAGGCTTCGCGCCCGTGAAGGAGGGTGAAATTGTCTGCAATCACGATATCTCCGTCTTCCCATTGATGGCAATATCGGTAGTTCGGGTGACTCATTAGTTCGGCAAGGCGGCTATGGGTTTTTGCAAGGTCTTCGGCTGGTAAGCCAGCGAAGGTGTGTGCTGGCGGGTTAATGAAATCCGGGTTGTTGGTTGTGGCACTGTAGCGCAAGACCTCATAGTCTTTATAGGGGNGCTTTGAGATGAGATCTGCTTTAGTTGTGCTGTGGTAGAACTCCATTTTACGTTGATAGCAGCCTTGGATATTTCGCCACAAACCATGCTCGTCCTTATCGAGGTCGGATAGCAGTTTGGCTGTATGACAAAAAGTCGTTCGTCCGCCTTGGTGTTTCGCTGGTGCCTTTACACAATGAAAGATTTGGTATTCGGGAACTTCTGGTCGATACATTCCATCCCAATGAAAAGGGACTTCCGTGTGATCAAAAATGTGATCTTTGGCGTCTGGCTGCTGTTGAAGTTCTAGCACAGACCCGAAGGGCCATAGGCATATGTCACCCCATCGAGCACAGTAATTGGAAAAGGCTTCCGCCGAGTCAAACCCAGCAAACCCTCGCAGCACCACCAACTGATGTTGGTGAAAAAGGTCTTTCAATTCACTAAGGGCGAGATCGGCTGGGGGCAAGGATTTTGATCGTGTTTGAATAAGGATGCCAAAGGGTGACAATGAGGTGGTCTTATAATTCATTGAATGCTGCCTTCAGGTGGGTCGAATCGGAAAGTTGGTAATGGCTGGGGCGGTTGTTTCTCAAGATCAGCTTTGCGCCCAGTTGCTCGGCAAGGTGACGTTTCATCAGCTTGTAATCCGACCCTTGTTGGACGACAACGCCGTGCCAAGGAGTCATCCATGAGTCCTTGCCAACTAAGCGTATTCCAAATTTCTCTGAACCGCAGGCCTGAGGGTGGATTGAAAATCGAAGCGCTGTGGGAAATCTGGCTTTAAGAAGATCGCTCCAAGCATTGCTGCGAAGAATAACTTGATAGGCCTTGGCTTTAGCTTTTGTTTGTAGCTGGCGACGACTGACGATCATGTCTGCTGTTAAGGAGTCTTCGAATAGGAACCGGGTCATTCCTTGGTACATGCTTAGTGCCTGTTTAGACTGTGGGTCAGCCTGAGGGGTGCGGCCTTGGCGTACTTTATCTTTTAGTTGCACGAGGCTACTTCCGTAAGACTGCATTAATTCGTCGCGCATCTGTTCGAAGGTGTGATTGGTGTAGATGTCGTCTAGGTTGAAGGTCGACAGGTGGTGTAGGTTGTTCTCAAGAATGTAGTGGCGGATGCTTTCCTGATAGCTTGTCACATGACTTTCCTTCATGCCGACCACGTCACTAAAGACTCGGCCATCCGAGCACAATTGTGTTTTCATTCCTGGCGGGTAGATACGGTGAACTTCCGTGCAGATATCATGCAGTTGTTTTAGGGCGAGGTGTTCGCCAAGGTCTGGTTCGTGTCCAATAACTTTATTAGGGTTTGGCGACTTTCCAGGGAAAGCGGGGAGAATGCATAGTATGGGCTCGTTTCCTTTTACAAAATGACCGATAACTTTACCTTGTGTTGCCTGGCATTGTTCACAGCTTGCATCCTCGCAACCACTGTCTGTTAGTTGTCTGCGGTATGATCCTAGAATGTTTAGGATCCGCTGCACCTTTTGGCTTAAGTCTTGGCAGCTGGAATTTAAAGATTGTTTAACCGGTGAGCTGCTGGCTGCTGATTTGTGATGTTCGATTGTGTTCATACTTCCCCCATTCGTCGCCCTTGGATGCAAAGCCGAGGGCGGCTATAGGCAAGAAATAGAAGTTTTATTGAAATAAATAAAATGATCTAAATAAGTCATTGTGATATAAAAAATTTATGTCTTTAGTTTTGGATGATATTCGCTATTTCAATACGGTCTCACAATTTCTGAATATGACCCGAGCGTCTGAGGTTTTGGGAGTGACACAGCCGACATTAAGCTACGCAATGAAGCGCTTAGAGAACGAGCTGGGCGGCGAACTGTTTATTCGTTTGAAGAATGGCTTGCAGTTAACGCAGCTCGGCGAATCCTTCTTAAAGCAAGGGCAGGTTGTTCTTTATGAATGGGAGCAAGCCCAGAAGTTAGTTGAATCCCAGGCCTTGGAAGTGCGAGGCCGGCTGTCGTTAGGGCTTCACCCATCTGTGGCTCTTTACACCTTAGAGCACTTTTTGCCAGGTCTTCACCGTGACTATCCCGAGCTCGAGATCTCGCTTCGTCACGGACTGTCTCGAGAGGTGACTGAACAGGTTGTTAGTTGGACTTTGGATTTCGGAATTGTGGTGAACCCAAAGCCGCACCCGGATTTGGTCATTCGCGAGTTGTGCAAGGATAAAGTGACGGTGTTTTCCAAGGATCGAAAATTGAACACTTTGATCTATGATCCCAACTTGAATCAAGCTCAGGTGGTCAGGAACAAGCTGGCACGGAAGGTTCGTTTTAAAGAGGTGACATCTGAAAACCTAGAGGTTGTTGCAAAGCTTGTCGGCCTGGGGGTGGGTGCTGGGATTCTTCCAGCAAGAGTCGCTAAAAACCAGGGGAATTTGGTTGAGCATCAGGACGCCCCTTATTACAAAGACCGAATCTGTTTGATTTATCGCAAAGAAAAACAAAAGAGCTTAGCCAGCAAAACCTTGATACAGGCGGTTTTGCAGGCCCCTCTGTGATTCATTTTTGAAGTTTTCATGGACAAAGGTCTTAGTATGAGGTCGAATTGGCTGCAATTGTTCAACGCACGAGCTTCCTTTGAGAGAATAAAGAAGGTTCGTTCATAAATGTCTAGAGCCTTTGGTGTTGGACCGATAGGCTTAGTGAATGTAACCAACGGGGTAAAAGCTTAGTGACACAAACGGACCTACCAGTGCGAGCAAAAATTCAAGGCGAGGGTGACCTTGTGGTGCTTTTGCATGGGTATGGTGGGGCTCCGCGTGACTGGCGATTTTTGCTGGAGTCAAAAAACTTCCACTTCACGTCAGTGAATGTGAACCTTTGCAGCCTTCTTGCTGGCCCTGAGCCGATTTCTTTTCATGATCAAGCCGATATATTAGAAACTTTTTTGCGGCAGACGGTCGGTGAAAAACGCTTTCACTTGATTGGTATGAGCTACGGCGGAGCGCTTAGTTTGGTTATGCGGGAACGTTTTGGTGATCAAGTCATGTCCCATGCCATGATCAATCCTATGCCCTTTGATCCGATTCGCCATATGCGGCATCGTATGTTGAAGCTGATGGTGTGGGCGCGTCGTCGTTCTTACCTGTCAGCGGATGTGTTTCGCTTTCGTTTAGGTCGCTTGGCTCTAGATCAGGTTTCTAAGACCTTCCAGCTAACCAATCGCTGGCGCGCCCCAAAGTATTTGATGCGGAAAATTGGTTATCTTCAAAAATCTTTTGATCGATTTATTTGGATTGCTGACCACGAGGATTGGTCACGGTGGGCAAGTACTTCGGCGGCCGAAGACCTTATCCCGACATCGATGATCTATTCGATGAATGATCCGCTTTTTTCAGAAGAAGCCTTCTTGCATTTGGTGGAAGGCATCGAGTTTTGTCGGATCCAACAACTGACGGATCCCGAGCATTTGGTACACAACACGGCCTCGGCCGAATTAGCGACCTTTATTAATGGCCACCTAGAGCATCATCAATCTGATGCTGGCCAAGCAGCAAACTTGTAAATCAGAAATGGATAGGGTTTAAACTGCGAACGAAGCGCCGCAGCCACAGCTTTTGCTGGCGTTGGGGTTTTGAAAAACGAAGCCTTTGCCGTTAAGGCCACCCTCGTAATCCAAATTCATACCAAGAAGGTAAAGAAGGCTTTGAGCATCGACAACCAACTTTTGACCGTGGGTCTCAAAGACTTTGTCGCCGTCTTTTTGTTCTGAAGTGAAATCCATCTTGTAGGAAAAACCCGAGCAACCACCACGCTTCACTTCGACCCGAAGCAGATCCGAGTCGGCTCGGCCTTCTTCTGATTTTAAGCTAGCTAGTTTTTTTGCGGCAGATTCAGTTAGTTGGATCATTTGCACCTCGTACCCATATATTATCATATATCCGTGCCCTGGGCAGCATGTCCATTACAGATGAAAGAAATCCATAAAACACATGTTGTTTTGATGGTTTAGCTGCTTGGTCAGGCGTTTTGGTCCTGCTGGGAAAGGTCGTCTGGGCCAAAGGCGGCAGCGATAATCTTGGCGGCGGCCAGGATGTCTTCACGCTGGGTGAAGCGGCCGATTCCGATTCGGATGGTCGACCGGGCTTCGGTGGGGCTGAGTCCAAGGGATGATAGGACGTAGCTGCCAGTCACTGAACCCGATGAGCAGGCTGAGCTTGAGCTAACGGCGATACCTTGAAGTTTCAAGGTCAGTAGGTCGGTCCCTATATCACCAAAACAAAGGCTTATATTTCCGGCCACTCGATGTTGCATGGATCCGTTGATCTTGTATTGGCAGCCGCAACGATTCAGCTCGTCCAAAAGTAAGGTACGAAGTTGGGTCAGTCGCTCGGATTCTTCCGTAAGATGGTCAGAAGCCAGCTCGGCCGCTTTTCCGAAGCCGACGATCCCTGGGACATTCAAGGTTCCCGATCGCAGGCCGGACTCTTGTTGCCCGCCAACAATTAATGGGACCAATTTAACTTTCGGATTTTTAACAAATAAGGCACCGATCCCTTTTGGGCCATACATCTTGTGTCCAGACATGGACATCAGATCAATGCCCATGTCATTGACATCGATTTCGATCTTGCCGACGGCCTGGGCGGCATCCGTATGAACAAGGATATTGTGCTCGTGGCAGATGGCAGAAAGCTCTTTGATTGGATTGATAGAGCCGATTTCGTTATTCACTAATATAAAGCTAGCAAGAACCGTATTGGGCTTGATTGCGGCTTTCAAGGTATCGGGTTGAACACGACCATCTGAATCGACCGGAAGAACAGTGACTTCCGCCCCAAATTTTTCGGCCTGAGTGAAAGCTTCAAGGATACATTTGTGTTCGACTTGGGTCGTGATCAAATGAGGCTTTTTTCCTTCAAAGGTGTCAGCCCATGTTCGGCCCAGAATCACCATGTTGTTCGATTCGGTCGCGCCACTGGTCCAGACGATTTGCTTGGCATCAGCACCGATTAAAGCGGCCAGCTGTTTGCGGGCCTTTTCGACAGCGTAACTAGCCTTCCATCCAAAGCTATGGCCTTGGCTGGCCGGGTTCCCAAAATCATCGGCTAAAAATGGAGCCATAGCTTTGGTGACCTCGGGGTCGGTCGGAGTGGTCGCATTATAGTCGAGGTAAATCGGTTCTTTCATAGGCTCATGTTACAATAAGGCCACCTCAGAAGTCATTTCGAAAGGATCCTGTGGGGCTTGAAAATGCCGCGTGGACAATTTCGGACAGAGGCCGTTAGCGATCATTTAAGCCTTGGGAAGTGTGAAAATATGAAATGGACGCCACATTTTTGCGCAAAAGAAAGGTCCCCATACGACGGGGTTCAGTGGGTTCAGGCCTCGGCTGAAATACGAGGGGTAAACAGTGAAACCTTGTTTTCCATGGCGGGAATCGAAGTCCCTAAGTCCTGGTCGCAACAAGCCGTCAACATTCTGGCTTCGAAATACTTTCGCTTGCGTGGCGCCAGTGAGTCGACACGTGAAAATTCGTTGAAGCAGGTGCTTGATCGGGTCGCAGACACGATCGCTGACCGTGGTTTGTCTGCGGGTTATTTTGACTCTCAGGACGATGCGGTCTGTTTTGCCAACGAACTTAAAACCTTGATTGTGAACCAGCGGATGGCCTTCAATTCGCCGGTTTGGTTTAACTGCGGCCTTTTTGATAAGTACGGTTCGCACTCTTCGACGCCCCTGTTTCGCTATGATGAGGGCCGGGTTGTGCGGATAGAAAACGGGTTTCAGCATCCCCAAGTGTCGGCTTGCTTTATTCAGTCGGTATCCGATGACTTGATGTCGATGTTTGACCTGTTAAAAAACGAAGCGCGCATATTTAAGTTTGGCTCGGGTACCGGTAGCAATTTTTCTTCTATTCGTGGTCAGCTTGAAGCCTTAAGTGGTGGTGGGGCCAGTTCAGGTCTGATGACCTTTTTAGAAATCTTTGATCGGGCGGCTGGTGCGATCAAGTCGGGTGGAACGACTCGGCGAGCGGCGAAGATGGTGTGCTTGGATGTGGACCACCCCGAGGTGGAAGACTTTATTTGGTGGAAAGCCAAGGAAGAAAAAAAGGCCATGGCCTTGATGAAGGCCGGTTACGGCCGTGGCTTTGAAAGTGAGTCCTATCGTTCTGTGTCGGGACAAAATTCAAATAATTCGATTCGGTTGTCTGATGACTTTATGAAAGCTGTTCAGGCCGACGCTGAATGGGTTTTACGCGGTCGAGTCGATGGTCAGCCGTCGAAGAAGGTTTCAGCGAAGAAGTTGTTTCGTCAAATTGCTGAAGCGGCTTGGGAGTGTGCTGACCCGGGGGTGCAGTTCGACTCGACCATTCAACAGTGGCATACCTGTGCGAATAGCGCGGCGATTCGTGCCAGCAATCCCTGTTCTGAATTTATGTTTTTGGATGATACCGCCTGTAATTTGGCATCGTTGAATCTGGTGAAGTTCTTCGATCAGGATCAGTTTTTACTAGAGGACTTTGTTCATGCCGTGCGTACGACCTTTCTTGCGCAAGAGATTCTTTTAGACTTCGCGGGCTATCCCACCGAGGCCATTGCAGAGCGATCAGCAAAATACCGTCCTTTGGGGTTGGGCTTTGCAAATCTTGGGGCGCTTTGTATGCGACTTGGCTATGCCTATGGCAGTGTCGAGGCGCAAAGCCTTACGGCACATCTGACGTCTTTGATGTCGGGTTTGGCCTATGAGACCAGTGCCTTGATTGCCAAACAAAAAGGAAGCTTCGCGGGCTTTAAGGAAAACCAGTCCTCGATGTTAAAAGTGATGAAACAGCATCAGCAAGCGAATGATGATATTGGCCATCTGAAAATAATGAGCGAAGCGGGTGTCCGTTCTGCTGAGGCTTGGAACAAAGTTGTCGCCGCGGTTGAATCGGGTTTGATAAGAAATGCCCAGGCGACCGTCATTGCGCCGACGGGAACCATTGGCTTAATGATGGATTGTGATACGACAGGAATCGAGCCCGACTACAGTCTTTTGAAATACAAAAGCCTTTCCGGTGGCGGGCAGATGGCGATTTTGAATGCGTCGGTAGAACCAGCGCTACAAGCTTTAGGTTACGGCCAGTCCCAAATACAAAAAATCAAGCAGGCCTTCGAGGAAGGGAAAGACTTCGACCAGGTGCCCTTCTTGGATAAAAAGCATCACGAGATTTTTTATACGGCCCAGCCTCGTGCAAGCGGGGGAGACTATATCAGTTGGAAAAGCCACCTATCGATGATGGCGGCCGCCCAACCATTTTTGTCCGGTGCGATTTCAAAGACCGTCAATTTACCGAACGACATTTCGGTCGACGAAATTGAGCAGATCTACAGGACGGCTTACGATCTAAAATTAAAATCCGTCGCGATCTACCGTGACGGATCGAAAGCCGCCCAGCCCTTGTCGGTGGTTCCCGATACGCCAAACTGCACCCAGTGTGGATTTGAAACCGTGCTAGATGGCAGCTGCTTCAAATGCGAAAACTGCGGCCACACAGTCAGTTGCTCGATTTAGGGTTCCAGGTCCTAGATGGTAGCTACATCACGTCATATTTGTGGCGTTGGGGTGACTCGCTGTAGCTACCACTTAGGACCTGGAACCCTATTGTGGGGGCAAATACTACAAAGTAGATGGAAGTTTGTGCACGTGACGACAAAGTTCGTTCACTCAGGCTATGGTTGTGCGAAGAATGTTCTAGTGTGAGCCATGAGCTTAATTTCAGGGAGTTGTTTGTGAAAATCATTGTTTTGCTGGTGACAGCTTGTTTTTCGATTACGGGACTGGCCCAACAGGACAGCCAAGTAGCTGTAGATTTCTGGAAAAGAAATATTCAAAGTTTCGCTGATGAGTCGAGCCGATTGATATCAAATCAGACGGTGCAAGAGCATGTCTCAAAAGAGATTTTAAGGCTAACTTCTGACAGTGATTTTCGTCGCGCTTCAGTCGGTGGTGCAGACATGATTGGAGTGACGGCGGGTCTTTCAGGTTCGTTAGATGCAAGTATCCGCCGAGTCGTCATGATTGGTGATAACTACGTTGAAGATCTTGTTTACTGTATCCCGGTGAAAATCACCTACGAGGGTGACGTCGAATTTTCAGCCACAATCAAGTGCACAGACTATTTCGCCCATCGATAACCGGCGCCCATTGGGTTCCAGGTC
>NYZX01000021.1 GCA_002686065.1 Pseudobdellovibrionaceae bacterium
GGACAAAATAGATGCCTTTGCCTAAAGTTAGTGTCGCTCCATTTGCGACATCCGAATTGTTAGGAAGGGTAATTTGGCAGTCTGTGCAGGTGGTCGGGTTACCGATGAAACTCACATCCGATGAAAAAGTATCGACATCATCAGTGAAGGTGAGTGTGGTTCCGCTATTGATTGTTATTTGTCCGCCGCCGAAGCCACTGGCGACTTTCAGTACAGTAACCGATGAGGATATAACAGGCTGTTGACTTGGTCCCGAAGGAACTATGATTTCGGATGTGCTATCTGGTACGCCCGGAAGGCACGAACTCCAGTTTGCCGCGGTATGAAAGTCCGTAGAAACGCTTCCGTTCCATAGACATTCAGAGGTAATTTGCAGGGGAGCATCGGACCACACCTCTGCACTTTGGTAGTCGTCAGCGATCCTGGCACAAATATAATAGTTTCCAACACCGATGCCCGTCGTGTCCCAATTGTAGTTCGATATCGAGTCTTCACTAAGGCCAGAAGCAAGCAAAGTGCCCAGGCCACAGCTTCCGGTGTTACTGTTGGAATAGTACAAGCTAACGGTGGCGTCGTCTTCTGGGTCTGAGGCGGCCCACTGGATGTTAAAGCTTCCGTTTAGTTCGATCACGTCATTGTTTCCAGCTGGTTCGCTTAAACTAAGGGTCGGCGCCGTGTTTGAAAGCACGGTGACGTTAATGGTTAAAGTCGAGTCACCGGTAGTGACTTCGATTTGCCCGGCCCCAGGCGTGGTCGGCGTGAACTGAGCCTGTCGACCGCCAGCAAGAACAGTCAGCGTTCCCATTGCGCCGGTCATGGCCCAGGTGACTTTGGTGTTCTCGACGAACTCGTCAGACTTATCACGAAGGACACTATAGATATCAACTGCGGGTGAGACATCGGCTAGGGTCAAAGATTCGACTTTGCTACCGGAGCCATCGGGTGATGTTTCAACAGATAAATGGCGTGCTGTGGCGCTGTCGTCGGAATCACTGCCGGCGCCGATCGAGCCTTGAATCGTGTTGTTTGCAAGGTTGCTGCCCATGCTAGAAGCAGCAAACAACCAAACGAAGGCTCTGACTAAAAGATACGTACTGAAACGTCTGTGCCTGTTCATACCTAGGTAAACGGTTTAGTTGGCTTAAGACTTAAGTCGATTTTAGGGTCTCATACTGAGAATCCAACTTGTTAAGTTGCTGAAACCAGGTGAATTGGGGCTGTGAACCAATCTAGCCACAGCCAAGCTCGTCGAATCACTTGGTGCTTCGTAAAAAAAATCGGGTGCGATTCGACGACACTATGAAGATTCGCTCATCATTCGGGCGAAACTCGTTAGATCGTATTGACCTTAGTAGAACGTTTTTTCGCAGACCAGGGATGATCGGCTGACTTCTTTGGCTTGCCATTCGCTGCTTGAGTGAACCAAAATCCGTCCGCTCGAGTCTGAAACCGAGAAGATAACACCACTGTTACTGGCGTATTCATCTTGTAGCTCGATGACAAATCGAGCACGGCCTTCGCGGAGACGAACGGGGGCATTAATATAAGACACGGGGTTGGGATTGTTAACTGCGACCGTTCGAGGCCTGTTTGCGGACTCCACATATATGAAAACGGTGTCGTCTGCGACAACTTCGAATTGATAGTAGTCATCGTATGGCACGTCTAGCTCGATATCGAAGACGGCCGCTTTGTCATTGGGAATCCCTTCAAAGGCTTCATGCCCGTTCGTCCGAAAACTCGAAGTCGAGCTGATCCACTGAGCGTCCTTGTTTGAAAACAGTCTCAACGCATGAGCCCAGTGCCATTGGTTTTGTAAGGGGGCTAGGTTGGATAGCGAGATCGCCTTTGCTGGGATCGCACTTGATACAGCTGGAATAGCCATAAGAACCAGAAAAAGAAAAATTCGCTTCATGTTACCGCTCCTTTGTATGGATCACACGCATACTGAGTATCACTCAGTAGAAGATTTGCGGCAAAAGAAAGAGTCGCTTTGGTAAATTCTTCTTGTCGACATAGGACGTCTATAATCCTTTCATGTGCTAGCTTCGAATGCGCGAATATGGTTCGATGGCACTATGAAAGTTCATTCGTTATTTGTTCGAAATACCTTAGATAATATTGTTTTTATGATGCTTGATGAAGCGACGGGGACAGCGGTCTGTGCTGATCCCACGGATGCAGACCTGGTCAATGAGTGGCTTAAAAAACATGGGCATAGATGCTCGCACGTCTTTAATACACACGAGCATTATGATCACACAGCTGGTAACAGTGAAGTTGTTAAGAGCTCTGGGGCGAAGTTGTGGACGGTGGAAGGGGTTTCGGGTGCCGATCATCGGTTGCAGACAGGCGATCAAATAAACCTGGGCGACTCCGTCATCCATTTTCATTATACGCCGGGGCACACGATGAAGCACTTTTGCGCTGTCGTGGAATCCAAAGGGAGGCCTTTGCAGCTTTTTAGTGGCGATACGTTATTTAATGCAGGGGTTGGCCGCTGTGGAAACGGTGGGGACGTCGATACGATGTTTGATACTTTTGAGCGTTTTTTTAAAAACTTAGATGATAGCGTTGAAGTCTATCCGGCTCATGACTACATCGAAAACAACCTGAATTTCGCAAAGTCTGTTGATCCAACCAATAAACATATCGATGAAATGCTTGACCGAGTTCGGCCGATTAAGGGAACCGATCAGTTTCTAGTTACGACGATGAAAGAGGAAAGACAGATAAATCCATTCCTCAGGTTGGATGACCCGGCCTTAAGAAAATCCCTGCAACTTGAAGGCGCGCCTCGAATCGATGTCTTCCGTCACCTAAGAAAAAAACGCGACAACTGGTAAAAGAAAGAGTGCCACAAATAACGCGCAGCATAATTTTAGAGTAGATTTAGAACAGTCGTTTGAATCCCTTGCCTCCTTAGACACATCGTGCGAAATCGAAGATCCAGTGGTCTTCGGGGGATTTCATGCGTCGATTTTACATCAGTATTATTCTGCTTTTTGCCAGTCATGGATTATCTGCGGCCAGCCTACAAAGTCGGGCGGTGTCTGAGTTACAGGGAGTCCCCGAGAACTCACAGCAGATCAGCTACGCCACGGTACAGCCGGAAGTGGTTCAACAGGATATTCAGAAACGGTCGCCGTTTGTGTTAGAGATCGCAGCCGGGACATTACAAGATGGTGTCGCGCCAACTCAGTCCCAAAAAGCGGTGCAGTTGGAAGAAGGCTTTGTTGCTCAGTTTGGTATGGGCTACGACTTTAAGTGGGAGTCAGGGTACCACCTTCGGCCCTTTGGTCGGCTCGGCTTTTCTAACCCGGAGCTTTCTTTAACGACAGATAGCGGCTTTTCCGAACAGGTTCGAGTCACCATTTTTGATCTTCAGGCTGGGCTTCTTGCACTGAAGGACGTCGCTAGTTGGATGCAGTTGGGTGCAATCGCGTCGGTTGGACAGCAAAACTTTAAAGCGGACACTGGGGTATCGAGCTTCAAGGTCAGTGAACGAGTGAGTTATCTGGATTTTGGGTTGCAGACGAATTTTCCTTTGGGTCAAAACGGGNTTGCCGTCTTCGGGCGAGTGGTTTGGCGAGACAGCCTAGAAGATGTCGATGCTGTTTCCATGCAGTCGGAACGCTTCGCCTTAGGTGCTGAATATGTTTTCTAAGTTGGGGTTTGCGCTGATCCTACTATCTGTGACGTCAGAGGCCGCTGATAAGTTGACGCCGCAAGTGGTGGCCAGCCGGTTGCTTCAAGGCAGTCGGCAGATTCAAATTATCGATCAGGAATCGAAGTTGAATGAGCTTAGCCTTCGTCAGGCTTTGGGCGTACTTGATTTGAATATCGAGTTAAATGGAAACTATCAGATTACCCAGGCGGAAAACAGCCGCGGTCTAGCGAACGAGCAGGATACAACCAAAGTATATAGTATAGATGTGACGAAGACGTTTCGATCGGGGACGGAATCGACACTGGGTTTTGAGCGAACCAATCTTCGCAGTATCTTATCCAGCTTTTTCCAAAGTTCGTCGGTCCCTGATGATCAGACCATTGATATCTTCACGTTCGAACTAGAACAGCCTTTGTGGAACAACTCGTTTGGTGCGTCAGATCGAGCTGCAATTCGAGCCGGTAAATACGAGTATCAAAAAGGTAAGATTGAAAAATTAGAGGGCCTTGAAACCTTAGTGATGGACGGGCTTGAAAAATTCTGGACGGCCTATGTTGCCCAGCAGACCCTGAAAGAGTCGATTGAAGCCAGGGAGCGCTATCGTCGTTTAGAGCGGACAGTGAGGCAAAAAAGTCAGCGTGGTGTGACGACCCCCGGTGAACTTGAGCGAGTTCAGGCTGAGCTAGAGACTCAAGAGCAAAACGTAAAGCTTCGTTCGGCCACTTTTTTGGATGAGCTAGATGTTTTATATCAAATGTTTCAACTGCCGGTTCCAGAGGAAGTCGTCTTTGCTGTGGACGAATTACTGCCGGCGTTGCCGCCTCGTCCCGAGATTGATCCGAGCTCTTTACGGACAGTGAAGGTGACTGAGCTGGAAAAAAACCAAATGCAAGAACAGTACACGAAGGCCAAGTCAGACTCGTTGGCCGAGGTGAATTTGGTCGCTTCGGCAGTTTCAACAGGGCTGGAAGAAGAAGCCAGTGCTGCTTTTTCTGAAATGACTTCGTTCACTCGGCCGACCTACTACGTTGGCTTAAGGGTGTCTGTGGCTTTGGATTCTGATCTGGCTGAGGGCACGGTTGCCAACGCCGGTTATCAACGGAAGTTGGCCGAACTAAGAAACCTAGAAAATGTGGATCAGGTTCGAAACTCGCTTCGATCACTTGAGCGTGAAGTGCGGGCTAGGTATTTCGTTGCTGAAAGTGCCATTAAGCGTGTTCAACTTCGTGAACGAGCGCTAAGGCGGATTGACGAGGCTTATCGCCAGGGGCGATTTGATATTTCTGAGGTGACGGACGCCTATAATAATTTGTTTGAAAGTCAGACGGATCGCTTGCGAGCCATTGGTAATTATCATATCGCACGAAACCGACTTGCTGCGCTTCGAGATGAACTAATCAAGGAGAACTAGGATGAAATTCCTTTTCGTATTATCCACTGTATTTCTTTTTGCCGGCTGTGGACTTGAGCTGGATAGCGAGGACTCAAGAAACCGAGAGCTAGAGCGTGATGCTGAGCTGCGAGCACAGTACTCTCAAGTCGAAGGGACCTATTTGGGGGCTGGATCGACGGTGATTGATGGTGAAACAAAGACCTTTTCTGTCGAATTGGGACTGAAGGTGGCGTCGTCTTCGACAGGAACAAACTCGGAAGGGCGCGATATCCCTATATCTACCTTGGAAGGGCAATTTCGACGAACGGATGTGGTTCAGTTTAGCGACTTTGTTAATTTTCAGACGACCTATAATGAAGTCGATGGAACTATTCGACTGTTTTTAGACGACAGCCAGCCTGGGGTCGAAGTGTCGGCACGTATCGTTGGTGGGCAGCTTGTCGACGGTCGACTTGATCTGCCATCGGGATTTGGTGGGACATTTACTGCTGAAAAAGTTCAAAGCCGGGTGATGGCTCGATCGGCGAACAGTGAAATTGAACGGATTCGCCAGGTGTATGCCCCGATCGTCGGAATTTATCGAGGAGCCTTTTCGGCATCGTCGGCCTCTAGAAGTGATCGTGGGTTTGAGTCTGAATTACGGGTCGATTTACAGTTTATTAGCACGACGGATGCGCCGCAGACGCCGGATGAAGTGGGTGTTGAATTTCGCTTGCTTGGAACCTGGAGACGGTTGGACGTCGATGATGAGCAAGTCGTTGGTGCGACGAAACAGGGGGTTGTGACCTTTGATCCACTGTCTGGACGGGTTAGCTTTAGCGGTACTCCACCGGCCCTGTCGGCGCAAAACACCAATGATTTTCAGATATCGGCTTTCGGGAAGCTTGTCGGGGATCAGTTGATGTTTTCAGAAGTGACCGAAAGTCAGGGATTTCGCGGGCGGGTCAGCGGATCCTTTAGCGGAGCCCGCATCCCGTCAGCTCTTTAAATTAATGGGCAGCGAGCCTGCGGGTCTTATGGAAAGACACCGCGGGCGTAGTAACTTTTGGCGATTTTGTTGATTGCTAGGCGGAAGGCGGCCAGGCGAATGGTGGGCAGGTTGTCGTCCACCATGGTTTCTAAAATTTGGTCGAGCCCTGAAACCATCGAATCCTTCAGTCCTGAAAAAACCAGATCTTTTTCGTTGGCTCCTTGAGACAGGATAAGGCGGTCTTCGTCGGCAATCTGTTGGCCGGTTAGGTTTTCCATCAATTTCATCATACGGCGGTTGGTTGCGCCCTCAAATTCACGGTTTAGGCGTCCGTAGCGAACATGTGCTAAGTTTTTAACCCACTCAAAATAAGAAACGATCACGCCGCCAGAGTTAATGTATACATCGGGCACGACAAGAACGTTTTTTGTCTGAAAGTAGTCGATGGCCTCGTTAGTTAAGGGGCCGTTAGCTGCTTCGGCAATGCACTTGGCCTTCACTGTATGGCAATTGTCTTCATGGATATGGCCTTCTAGTGCTGCAGGAATCAAGATATCACAGTCGATTGCGACGGCTTGTTCACCATCTTTAGAAAATCGGCCCTTTGAGTAGCCTTCAAAAGTTTTGTGTTCGTTGAAGTGGGCTTTCAGTGCGTCGACATCGATCCCTTTTTGGTCTTCGATGAAGCCGTTCCATTCGCCAATGGCGACAACGGTTGCGCCAAGTTCCGCCATAAACAAAGCGGCGTGGTATCCCACGTTTCCAAAACCAAGAACGGCGACCTTTTTCCCGTCTAGGCCCGGTGTAAAACCGTATTTTTTGACAAAATCAGCTCGTTCAAACAAAGCTTCCAGTCCGTAGGCGACCCCAAGGCCTGTGGCTTCGGTTCGTCCGCGAACGCCACCTAGTTCGATGGGCTTTGCCGTCACGCAAGCTAGGGCGGTTAGTTTATCACTGGTAAACGACGTGTAGGCGTCAGCAATCCACGCCATTTCTGTGCTGCTTGTCCCATAGTCAGGTGCCGGTACATCGACGCCAGGGCCAATAAAGTTTCGTGATGCCAGCTCGTAGGTGTATCGACGAGTGATTCTTGCCAGCTCGGCTTTGGAGTATTTGCGGCGGTCGATTCGAACGCCGCCTTTCGCTCCGCCAAATGGGACGTCGACGATGGCGCATTTGTAAGTCATCAAAGAGGCTAAGGCCATGACTTCGTCTTCGTTGGCGATAGGGGCGAAACGAATTCCGCCCTTTGTCGGGTATCTATGATGAGAGTGTTGGGCACGCCAGCCAGTGATGGTCTCGATACTGCCGTCATCACGCTCGATGGGGAAGCTAACCCTTAAAAGTGAATCGCAAAGTCGTATGCTTTCTGCGACGCCTTCCGGGATATTAGACCCCTCAAGGGATTTCATGACGCTATCGTTAACCTGCTGATAAAAACTTTGGCCTTTGTTGCCCATAATGACCTCTTAGAAGTTAGACACAAGGCTTAGATAGTAAAACTCTACATCGTCGTCGCCAAGTGTATCCTCTAGAATTTCACCCACTGTATAGAAAGCGGCGCCGAATTGGATCATTGACTTAGGGTGGAACTTCCAGGTCACAAGTAAATCGATTTCGCTACCAAGGTCATCCGATGTCGAAGCTGTGGTTCCGCTAAGAGCTGCACCTGTGAGCTTGAAAACCTCAGATTCGTCACTGACTCGAGTGAAGCTGTGGTAGCTAAGATCAAAAACAAAGGACTCTGCTAAAGTCAGGTTGTACCCGGCGCGAAGTTCGTCGATGTTTCGTCNNCCGAAAANATCNGCAATACCCAAAAACAAGNGAGCTGTCGGATACAACTGGCGGTAGTCTTCTCCGGCGTGTGCATATCCTACGCGTAGTTTAGATGCTCCAAGGTTGTAGCCCAGTTCGACGTCGTATTGGATGGCATCGTCAAAGTCAGCTTGTGACGCCGAGTTGTTCCCTGACTGAGCCGTGACTTCGGCTAAGTAATGGAAGGACTGGCCACCTTTTAGGCGAAGACCGTAGGTATTGAATTCGACTTCGNTAGAACGCTCTTCTTGGCGCAGTAAATAAAAATCAAATTCATTTAACCATGTTCCGAATGAAAAGTGCGAATAAAGACCATAGAAATTCGTATCGTCTTGAGCATCGGCTCGAGTGTCGCTGTTTGTGATTTTTGTCGCAAAGGCGTCGATCCATTGTTTGTTGCTTAAGTCATATCGCAATTTTGCCCCGTCAAAAGCGCGACCTTCTGGGGCCCAAAGTAAGGGGCCAATTACTTTTTGGTCACCGTACTTTAAGGCGATTCGCCCAAGGCTAAGTTCGACTTGTTGAGAGAAGTACACCTTCGCGTAGGCTTCAAAGAAGTCCATTTCTGGTTGGCGTGGAGAGCCGCTGGTGCCGGTGATCGTGTCACCGGTCGAGTCGCCTGTTTGTGGCTCGCCCCAGTACTTGACGGCTTGAGGTGATAGGCGGAAAGCCAGAACATCCGAGTGACGGTAGTCTAAGTCAAATCGAAGTCGCGTATGGGCCGCGTCTTCTTGTTCTCCGAAAGATGAACTTGGCGAGTGAGACTCGACCCGAGTCTGGAAGTTCCCAGACACTTTCAGTTTGTCGGACAGGCTGGAGTGTTCATGGTGATCTCCTTGGTGATGTTCAGCCTGTGCAGTGACGGTTGTACAAAATGCGATGAGCAACGTCGGTAGTAGGTATCGTGTTTTCATTCCCCGAGTCTATCGAGGCTCGGGATGAAATTGCACCGGGAAGGAGNAGGAAGGTTCGCTGCGTTAGATGCGGTCGGGCATGCTGGGGCCGGTCACGCTAATTGTGAAATCAGCGGACAAAGCCCTTGGGAAATGGCGCGATATCTGTCGGGTTTATAAAGATGGCCGGGCAGGCATAGTCTTTTTTGTACTCGTTCCAGTAATCGACGTTTTTTTGAATGGCTGCTTCTCGAACGCTTTGGGCCATATTGTGCCGAAGTTGGTAGCGGATCGCTGCTTTCTGTCGTTGAGCAATACGTCGAATGTAGGAAACAAATATCTGTTCCTGGTTGTATTCGGCGGCGTCACTTTGGTTGAACGAGCTTCCAACAATAGCCAGGTTATCGGCAGCGGCGGATTTTAGGTGAATTTTTACTTCGATTCGAAATACGTTTCCTTCTTCATCGTAGTAATAGTCATCGTTTTCATCTTTCGGAGTCACGAATCCGAATACGGATTTTTTTCCGGCCATAATTCCTTGAGTCAGCTCGTCAAAAAGCTCTTCACCGAGGGCCTCTCGCAGGCTGTCGTTTTCGATTTCCTTGAAAAGCCGCGGGCCTTGGGTCGCTTCATCCCATCCTCGAGCGTGGGCAAGAACCAGTCCGCTAAAGTCCAATGCCAGGTTCCAATGTGCGATCGAGCTTGTTGGGTCTAGAGCCCATTTCAGTCGGGGTGTTTTTCCTTGTTCCAATTGTTTGTTGATGTATTTTTTCAGGCCTAACCCGAAGTCCTCAGAGGACGGCGCAAAGCTTGCGAGGTAGACGTCGCCTTCGGCGTTGGCCATGGCGGCACCCAAGATGTTGTGGTTGATATTGGCGATGGCACCTCGTGGTGAAAAGGCAATATCAATCATGTTTTGAAAACCGTCTTCGTCGACATCTCCCAAAAATCGGTACACGCCATTCAGCGGGTATGAGTTATCACCGCGTGTCCCTTTGTATTTGTAGATAATTGTTTTTGTCAGCTCATGCCGAACTAAAAGGGCGATTTCGTCCGATTTGATAATCTGAATTTCGTTTACGTTTGGTAAGGCCTCTGGAATATGTGTGACCACTTCACCCTGACTGTTGGTGATTCGACGTTCGTGAAAATCGCCTTCGGGGTGCGAGCCAGAAATCGTTGCGTTTGCCGTGGCATTAAGAACTTGGCCGTAGCCTTCGTAGCCCACATTGACCGCCATCAGCTTCTGGTGATTCAGTTTGACCGAATCGACAGGGGTGAACATAACATTGGGCTCGGCTTCTAAGATTCTAGCGACCTCTTCAGAATGAATGGTGTGAAGTTTGTTTTTATCGACCCCAACAAACCACGGGATTCCCATGCGCGCACGCTCAACAATGGCTTGGGCTTTTTCGACGGAATCAATTTCATAATAGTTGGCGTAGCCGTTTCCAACCCATTGGCCATCCACCAAAATACCCGATCGTTGGATGAAATCGATTTTTACGGCGTGTAGGTTGTCAGCAGGGATGATTTCGCCGTCTTCTGTTTCACCGGGGTGACTGTTGTAGTATTCGACTTGGTCCGCATGGAATGCGGGTTCGTCGGGATTGAGGTTTACGACCAATGGATCGACGACATTGTTTAGAAGCCGCATCAATTCGCGGGTTTTAACATCTTTGTTTAAATCAAGGTTCCGGACTTCGTCGGCTAACTTTTTACCAAGGACCTCGGCCTCTCCGGTCAACTTAATGTCTTCGTCTAAGTGGGCTGGGTCAATCGGAGGAAGGGCTGCAAGAAACTGATCGACATGGCTCCACAGCTTTTTGTTTTCTCTGAGGATCACAACCAGCTGTGTTTCTGAAATATCTGAAAGGGCGTCGTCGACCTTGAGCATTTCTTGTTGCTGGGGGGTGAGCTCTANAAGCTCATAGGGGAGAGCGTCGCGAAGAAGNTCGCGAACAGCTGAGTAGCGTTGGAGGTCTCGCGCCATTTGATAGACCCGGTCCATATCCTGAAGGTCCAGGTAGGCAAAGCTGATGTTTGAAAAAACAAGAATAGCCAGGGCTACCCAAGAACGAACAAGACTTTTACTGAATTCACCCATGAAATCATACTGTTCAACAATAGTGCCAGCTGGTGGAAATCGCAGAAATANCGAAGCCGAACTANCTCANTACATTCAACCCCTTAGACGGCTACACAAAACCCCACGGAGTCACCAATCCAGCCACCCTGAACAAACCACCAAAAAAAAGTAATTCTTACAANAAGNACACNCNNTACCCCANGANGGNTCGANNGTNAAGAAATCGANNNNTANNNNCNTGTTNTCTNNGGCTCTTGGAGGNCTCATTCACNTCGAAGGGGCCTCGGTCAAGCGTGACGCGCTCGCCGAAGGCGATGACCGACTGAGCTCATGGACGAGCGTGCCCTTTCGAAGTGAATGAGACCTCCAAGAGCCCCCTAGCACANTCAANTTTTANAAGCCGAAGACTAGTGGANATGACTNTGCTGAAAAACCAACAAAGAAAGGCTTCCAATAACAATCCCTAAAAGCCCATAACGGGTTTGGATTGAGACGGGCAATAAATGCCCAAGGGCTACATAGATAAGAACACCCGAGGCNAATGGAAGCACATAGGTTTCAAAGCTCATGTAGTGGCCGAATAGGGCGGCCGAGACGGCTCCAAGCAGGATGGCGCCACCAACAAAAATNGAGCTCCATCTGGCNAAGCCTTTCGACATTCCNCCCGCCAAAGCCATTCCGGCGGCAAGGGCCCCTTCAGGGACGGTATGGAACAGAAGTCCGGTGCCCACGAGCAGGCCGGTGTGTTCCCCTAGNTGAAAGCCCGAATAGATTTGAACGCCGTCAAAAAAAGCGCAGACAATGAGGCAGCCGACACTGGAGCAAGCAGCCTGAGCCGATATCAAGCTGTGGCCTTCGGTGTTCGCATGGCTATGGTGACTNCAGTGGGACGAATGACGNCGCATCAGCCTGGGNGCAATGTATTTGTCGCCAATAATCACCATAAATATTCCGGCCAGGATCAAGGGCACGGTGAACTCGGTTTGATGTTCAAAGGCATGTGGCAGAAATTCGACAAAGGAAAGGCTGACAAGTAGGCCCGTTCCGACGGAAATCACAAGTGGAAGCATTTTTGCGGTCTTACGGGTTGGCTGTTGCGCGATCAAAATGCCACCTAGGGCAGTCAGTGCGACAATCAGTAAGACGAAAACGACGATTTCCATGTAATCGGTGTCCTTTTTGACGGGAAAGGGTCTTGTTTAGTGGTGCTCGGACAGTAATCATTACCGGATTCAGAGTCAAATTTCATCTGGCGCCAAATTCGAGTCGACACCCTGACGGGCCATTGGCTACTATTAGGCCCATGAGTCATTTAGAAGAACACGCCCCAGGCCCGAATTTTATTAAACAAATCATTCTTAAAGACCGCGATGCCGGTAAACACGGCGGCCAGATCGTCACTCGGTTCCCACCAGAGCCGAACGGTCATTTGCATATTGGGCACGCCAAGGCGATTTGTCTTAATTTCAGTTTGGCGCAGGAATTCGGCGGGCGTTGCCATCTTCGGTATGATGATACGAATCCGGTCGCTGAAGACCCGGCTTATGTGGCCTCGATCGCTGAGGATATTCAATGGATGGGGTTTAGCTGGGGGGATCACCTTTATCACGCTTCTGATTATTTCGAACAGTTGTACGATATTGCCTGTGAACTGATTGATAAAGGTTTGGCCTATGTCGATGATTTAACGCCCGATCAAATTCGCGAATACCGTGGAACGCTGACCGAGCCTGGTAAGAACTCTCCGTATCGGGATCGAAGCGTTCAAGAAAACATTGATCTATTTCGACGTATGCGTGCTGGCGAATACAAGGAAGGCGAGCGCGTCCTTCGTCTGAAAATCGATATGGCCTCGCCAAATATGAATATGCGTGATCCCTTAATATACCGTATTCGCTATGCGACCCATCAGCGGACGGGCGACGAGTGGTGTATTTATCCGCTGTATGATTACACGCATTGCTTGAGTGACGCTTTCGAGGGAATTACTCATTCGCTTTGTACTTTAGAGTTCGAAGATCATCGTCCTCTTTACGACTGGGTCGTTGCCAAGGCCGAGACCGGGCATATCCCACGCCAGATTGAATTCGCAAGACTTAACTTAGACTACACCGTAACCAGTAAGCGAAAGCTGCTAGAACTGGTCAACGAAGGGATGTGTTCGGGTTGGGATGATCCGCGTATGCCAACTATTAAAGGGCTTCGTCGTCGCGGTTACACACCCGAATCGATACGATTGTTTTGCGATCGAATCGGGATCACCAAAAAAGATTCGACCATCGACGTAGGAATGCTTGAAGCAGCCATTCGTGATGATTTGAACGCCAAGGCCGAGCGTCGGTTCGCGGTATTGGATCCGATCAAAGTGACAATTACGAACTATCCAGAAAACGAGTGGGAAGAGCTTGACGTTCCGAACCACCCACAGAATGAAGCTATGGGCACAAGAAAGCTTCCTTTTGGACGTGTGGTGTATATCGATCGTGATGATTTTATGATGGATCCGCCGAAGAAGTTTTTCCGTTTGGGACCAGATCGGGATGTGCGATTACGCTACGCCTATGTCATTCATTGTGATGAAGTCATCCAGGATGCCGAAGGTCATGTCACCGAGCTAAAGTGTACCTATCGTAAGGATACTTTCGGTGGTGTAACACCTGAAGGTATGAAGAAGGTCAAAGGGATCATTCATTGGTTACCCGAGCAAGGGTCCGTACCCGCTGAAGTGCGAGTCTACGACCGCCTGTTCAAAGAACAAAATCCGGTGAAAGATAAGGCCGTCGATTATAAAACGCATATCAATCCGGAATCCCTATTGGTGATGAAGAACGCTCGTGTGGAAGCTGGAATGGCCGAGGCCGCCCCAGAGACTCGCTATCAGTTTGAGCGGTTGGGCTTTTTTACTTCGGATTGGCGCGACCATTCAAAGTCGACGCCAGTTTTCAATCGGACGGTCACCTTACGTGACACCTGGAAGAAGTAGGTTTGGCATTATCACATTAAAAGGGACGGGCTTGATGTCAGCTGTAAGACGGATGCTTTTAGCCTTGGTTCTTTTTAGTGTTCAGAGTCCGGCTACTGCGAAGGGGAATGATTTGTCCCTTCCGACGGACTGTTACGATTTTCAGAATATTGCGTCTGTTTCGTTACCAGTTGGTGGAGCTTGTGACGAGGTTCGGTATCTAGATGGGGTCTTGAATAAAGCGAAACAGCTGACGCCGATTGGCCAGCCGGAGTTGCTTGGTTTAAGGGTCTACAATAGGCCTTATCAGTCGGATGGCCGATACGACCCTCTTTACCAGCACATCCAGGTCAGTATGACCTTCGGGGATTTTGCGCAGCAAGAAAACGCTAAAAAAGTTCTTCTTCACGAGTACGGGCATCATATGTACTTCGATTTGTTGTTGAAACGAACTCCGAAGCTTCATGCGAAGTTTAAATCGTTTTGGCGTCATCGGCGCAGTTTCTATGAATTGTTGTCAGATCGTCGTTGTGAGGCACATGGTTCTGCAGATTGTAAACAGTTAAGCAAAGAAGCCTGGAATAGTTGGTTTCAACGCAGAGGCATAGACAGTGGGTATTTCGAGTCCTTTGTCGAAGGACACCAAGCTAAAATGAGCCGCCTTCAAACGATCCACCAACCTTATAGTGAAGTCTTCGCCGACTTTTTCGCCGCGGTAGTTAGTGGTGACCCTGAAATCAATGTGCATCGAACCTCGTTTCCGCAGCCAAGAGGCTGTAGAGGTTTTGACGCTTCGGCCTCGAGTTTTGCGGACGCGACAGCCCATTGCTATCTTGCTTCTTTGAGGCCGACATTATGGGCCTATGCGAGTGGGAGTCATCAGGCGACGAAGTCGGATCTGCTGTTGCTTGTGGGAAGTGCTTTGATCGATGCCGCAGTGGCACTTCCATGGTCGCCGAGTTCGGCGCCCCTGTCCGAGGACCATGTTTCAGAGATTCAACACTTCGTAGAGCGGGCATTGGCTTTGCCCTCTGTAGGATATTAGAAGTCAGAGCTCAAAGCTAATGCCTGTAAACCCTACAAATTTTCGATCGGAGGTCGAACTTCAAGGTGAGTTCGACTAGATCAGAGCTGTCAAAATGATTCATTCAGGGGGATTGGAACGTGAAGTCTTTTTTTATTCTTATTCTAGTGTGTTTGTCGGCGCCGTCCTACGCAGGGATTGGTGATTTCGTCGAAGAGGTAAAAAAGTTTGCCAACGAGACGACCAGTTATGTTGGGCACTTCGAGCTTGAGGATGGTATGACCAACGGGTCAATGGTCGTGTCGGGAAGCTTTGCTGATGCCATATGGGACCGCGCTGTTCAGGAAACGGGCGAGCCCAGGATGAGAGAGAACGTTTCGCAAGTTTCAGATGATCCGTATAATACGCAGCAACTGCGGTACCGTGGATGGAACTGTGAGCGAGTTCACTTGGTCGCGATCAAAGACCATGTCGCACACTTCTTAGCCAACCAATTTGCAAACCTAAGCGGCAACACCCTCTGCAAGCGAAAGGTCTTCACAGAACAATAGGGTTCCAGGTCCTAAGTGGTAGCTATTCTGCGTCGGTTTAGGATGTTCAAGCCGCTTAGGAGTTTGGTGTCTCTTTATTGGCGCTGAACTTTTTCGAAGGTTCCTAGTTCGCGGTTTTTTCTGATTGCAGAGCCTTCGAATAGGTTTCCATGAAAGCTAAGGTACAGGCCTGGTTGTAGAATTTGTGTTGCGTAAAGGGCCTCGGTGAAGTTTTGAATGGCATCACTGTCTTCAAAACCGACGGGCTTCATGGCGCCGGTAAATACAACAGGCACCGAAAATTGAAGATGCTCACGTTCGCAGTACACCATTGTCTGATCCATGGTGTCTGTACCGTGGACAACAAGTAAGGGCCATCCATCAGCCGATTCCTTGGCGATGGCTTCAGAGACCAGCTTTCTATGGCTGTCATCCATCAACAGTGAATCGATGGCTAAAACTTCAATGACCTGTACGTCGACACAGGGTAATCGCAGCTTGGGAAGAATATATCTTTGAATGCGTGAGCCTTGATTTTTCAATTCGCCTTCGCGTTCCAGGTAGGTTTTTTCGAAGGTTCCGCCTGTTGTTAGGACTTTAATACATCGACGTTCATTCATCGTGAAGATCCTCCCAATTTGAGGGCAAGCGCCTCGCCGGCTTTTCGACCAGAAAGTAGGGCGCCTTGAATGGATGGTGTTTCTAGGAAGTCGCCAGCCAATGTGACCTTGTCGATGGACTTTAATTCGGGCGAGCCGAATCGTCTAGGAAGGGCAAAATAGACCGGCTTTGCAGATAAAAACTTCCAAGCACGGGCTTCGTTGCCGAACCATGGTATGACTTCGTGAATGGCCTTTTCCGCTGTCATTTGATGAGCGTCCCGGCCAACGGCATTAACAGCAATAAGATGTTTTCCTTTGGGGGCATAATTCGGCTGAACCAAAGAGGGGACGGCAACGTGGTTAACGTGTCCGCTGCCTTCGGCGTTTCCGTTGATGACCAGATATGGTTCGTCGATGGGGGCGATATCAGCTGAAAAGTAAAGTGTCTGGCTGCTTCGGGCCTGAATGGGTGTCGGAAAATTCGATTTCAGTAACCGGTGGGCGGCGGGCTCTTGCACGGCAAGAATCACATGATCAAACTGAAGTTTCGACCCATCTAGCCCGTGGATCGTTCCATCGACATCCACTGCCTTTACAGGAGTGCGCAGTCGAAGACTGTCTGCCGGAAGGTCAGCGGCCATTTGGGTCGGTATCGCTTCCATCCCATTTTTGGGGATGGAGGCGAGGCTTTCTGAGAAAAAGCGAAACAAGTACTGAAGAAAACTATAAGGAACATCATTTAAGTCAGCGGTCAGAAAAATGCCGCCGTAAAAGGGGCGGAAAAATCGATCGATCATTTTGTCTGAAAACCCAGCGTTCCGAAGTCCCTGAAGTGCAGTGACATTCGAAGGGCCCTCATAGGTCATCATTTTCGAACCGGATCGAAGCGCTAAGACTTTTAATTTGTCTGCAAAGCTACCGACCGAAGAAAACGCCGTGCTCAAAATGGCCGATGGTTTGCGGAAAGGGTCAGCAATAAGACTGGCACGATGGTGATGAAAGACAATGGCGCCTGGCAGGTAACCGCGAAGGTCTAAGGCTTCAAGGTCAAGTTGAGCTTGTGCCTCTGGGTAAGCTGGCAACAGAATCTGAAAACCATGATCCAGAATAAAGCCATCGTGTCGGTCGGATTGAACTCGCCCCCCCAGGTTTTTCGAGGCTTCGAAAAGCGTGAAGGGAATTCCATAATTTTTCAGGGCCTTAGCAGCAGCTAGGCCGGCCAGGCCACCACCAATAATGGCTACTTTTGAGTCACTCATGAGCTGAATATCGCATGGGACAGGTCCCGGGTCACTGGTTCTGTGCGGTGTCTTAGTTTGAGACATGTTCTCGAAATACGGCGACCTGAAGGACTGAAGTTGGCGGGATCGCCCGCCAGCGTGATATTATAGGGGACAGGGAGTTGATTATGTCTGTAGGGAAACTAATAAGCCTTAATTTAGATCAAATTGATCCGGATGTTCGGGCCTATATCCATCAGCAAGTGAACGATCTGCAACCCTATTTTGCTGTGGATTCTAAGGTCAAAGTTTACTTAACCCAACCGGATGTCGAGCGCGAGGAGATCGTTGCTAAAATGATATTGACCGGCTATGACCATGAGGTCGAGTGCCGTGGGCGAGGTCAAAATATTTATGAGGCCGTTCGATCCGCTAAAGAAGAAATGCTGAAGTACTTTTCGACCATTGAAATTGAAATGGCTTTGGAAATCGAATCGCACGAAGCCGAAATCGCTGCGGCGGAAGCGGCCGACGAGGATGAAGACCTAAAAAAGGTGCATTAGTTGAAGGTGGTCGAGTTACTCATACTCGACCAGGGAATCCGCTAAAATCGTATAGCTTGATGGGCCATGGACGCTGGTCGTTGTTTCTATTTTAAAATCCCCCATAACCCAAGATGGATTTGAGACCTGCTCGATCGCGATGGGCTTTTTCAGCTTTACGTGGATAATCAGGTTTGGCGGAGGTGGGGGAACATGAATGCAGGCCTGAGCATTTGGTACTAACAGGAATTCGTTCAGCACCACCATAAAATCATTCAGTGGGACGATAAAACCTGGAACCCGAACCCGTTTTCCGTCTAAATCCAAAAGTTCTTTAGGGCCTTTGCCCGAGGCATGATCGAATTCGGCAAGCATATCCCACGTGATCTCGCCAAGCTCTGTCGAGCTGCCTTTAAACGCGCTGGTGTCTGTCCGAGGGTTGGGCTTGAATACAAAGGTGTAGGTCGCAATTGCTACGGTAACTAGGGTCCAAGCAAGAAGGACTTTCCAAGGTTGATTAAATAGGCTCTTCATACTTTAGGGTCTAGCCTGGGACTTTGATGCCGTCACGAATAGATTTCTTATATTGCAAATAAGCGGGTGCCATGGCCGACAATGCGCCGATTATGAGCATTGCTGCTATGAATCGAAAATAATCTGCATTGAAGGTAAATCCAGAGATCCAAATTCCAAATTGCTGCTGAACAATCGGAGCAGTGATTTGAAGAACGGCAGCCAGCAAAAGAGTTCCAAGTGCGACACCGGCAATCACAAGAATAAGAGCTTCGATCATGACCATGGCGAATAAGCCGTTCAGTCCAAGCCCTTGTGCGCGAAGGATCGCCATCTCTTTTCGTCTTTCGTTGACCAGACTCAGTAAAAGAACTGACAATCCGATGAAGGCGACTAAGACAGATATCCAAGAAATCAATCGAAGCACGTCCTCAACCGATGCCACCAGTGTCCACAGCTTAAAAATGGTTGCGCCGGGAAGTACAGCTGTCAGTAATTCGCCTTCGAATTCATTGATTTGGCGTTGAACTTTAAAGACGGATGGGCGCGATTTAAGTCCCACAAAGGCCGCGTTATATGAGTCCGCCGGGTGGTCGTGCTCCTCATGGGCATGCTCGTCATGGCCCCCGTGGTGATGTTCGTCCGCATGGTGCTCGTCGTGATCCCCGTGGTGATGTTCGTCCTCGGCATGGTGCTTATCGTGATCCTCGTGGTGATGTTCGTCAGCGTGGTCGTCATCCTGTTGGTCGACTTGT
>NYZX01000022.1 GCA_002686065.1 Pseudobdellovibrionaceae bacterium
TTTTGGGCATATTTTAGGGCCGTAAAAACGCTGAGGCGTTCCAGGCCGGATCCATTTTATTGCGATCGGCCCCTGGGCCGACGACGGACTGAGCCCACGGAAGGGCGTCCCCAAAGGAGCAGACAAATGGACTCCCAACAACCAAGGGCAAGCACAATCCAACAATAAAAGAAGAACTAAAAAGAACCGATAGAAAAATGAAACTGAAAAGGGTCTTCAGTGACCGAGTTCGAAGGGCCGACATTCCTTTTTCGATCTAGAAGGAAGGCAAAGTCCGCAGAAATCGGACCCACAGGAGTTTCAAACCGGAAACCAAATCCCCAGTTGTCTCTGTAGGGATCAGCCTGGTCGACATCTTCCACAAAGACCGCTCCACCGTCGTAAAACAAGGCCAGCTGAAGGGACGAGACTAGAGGGATGCGGAATTCGGTCTTGATGAGGCCGTACTGAGACTTTCCTTTGACGGGAAGGTATTCGGCATCTGATGTCGCAATGTCGAGCTCGTAGTTTGGAACGACCTGCTTATCGCGTTGGTTTCCGCTAAAGCCACGCAAGGTCGAAAGTCCACCCAGTGAAAACACGCGAACACTCGGGATACCAGAGGTGTTTTCGCCGTCCGTTTTTTTAGAAAGGCTTTCCTGAAGGCCGCCGCGGAACGAGTTGGCCCAAACCACTCCACCGATTGGAACATAAAAATTGAAGTAGGCTTCCGTTGAATAAAAGTGGATCAGGTCCGAGCTACCGAAGTTCGGGTTGGCGTATTCAAATAGGAAACGCGTGTAGGTCCCAGACTTGGGAACGAACGAGTTGTCGCGATAGTCAAATTCAACGATGGGTCCGATCGACGCGATTTGTTCGACTGGGTTTCGTTCCGAGTCGTCATCTGATCCAACAGACAAGCTTTGTACCGACTCCAGTCCATAGGTCTGCCAGATAAAGGTGATCTGATCGTTGAACTGCTTTTCCAAGAATAGATTGATCTCGTTGGCCTTCAGTACCAATGCCCCTTCATCATCTTCAGATGATAGGCTCTCGCTGACTTTTCGCTCGGATCGAGTGCCGACCAATCGCAGGCGTGTTCGATGACCGAAAAGGTGGGGCTCGAGGTAGCCGGCAGATATCCGATAATCAATAAAGGTGACTTCATTGGCTGTTTGCTGAACGTCCTGCTCGATGACTCCAAATAGACTAATCGATGGGGCTGTCCCTAGCAGGTTGTTGTAGCTGACTGCACCCGATGCTCGTAAAGCGATATCTTTATCTGTGCTATTGATCTCACTGATAATACCAGGCCCGAAACGGACGGTGCCAGGCAAGCGTTCTTTGACTTTAACGACAAGAGTTCGTTGCTCGATGTTCGTATTTTGTTCCTGTGTCGTTAAATTGACGGTGCGGAAAAGCCCTAGGTTGTTAAGGCGGCGAGTGGATCGGTCAAGAAGCTCTGGAGTCAGTACTGTCCCGGGTTCGATTTCCAATTCACGAATCACGACTTTCGATTTTGTGAAGGTGTTTCCTTCAATTCGAATCGATCGGACGCGAACGCGTGGGCCCTCGTTAATTTTCAGCTGAATATTCGCTAATTGGGCTTTTTGGTTGTAGTCGATAAAGTCTTGATCCGTCCCTTCAAAACGAGCTTCTAAAAAACCATTCGAACGGTAAAACGAAATGACGTCCTCCAAGCTTTTTTCAAGTTCTGAAAGGCGAAGGGGGTCACCTGGGGCGAGTTTCAACAGTTCAAAAATTCGTTCGCGTGGGAAGTGACTGTTGCCGCTCAGGCGAATGACGCCCACTTGTGTTAGAGGTCCCTCGTCCAGTGAAATCACCACAGTGGCTTGGTCGCGAGCCGGGTTGAACTCGACGCGAACCGAGTTCACCTTGGCTTGCAGGTAGCCTTCGTTACGAAGTGAGTTTACGAGGTTTTCGATGCCAACATCGATATCGTCTTTTTTGTAATAACCGGAGTCAATCAGCTCAGAGCTGTGTTCGTTGATGAAGTTGCCGTAAAAGCTTTGTGGTCGGGAAAATTTGCCTTCGATGCGGTACCGTCGTAACCGAATTCGCTTTTTTTCTTCGATTTTAAAGAAGGCTCTGCGAAGAAAGGGGGAATCCTTAAATGTCTTGATTCGTGGTGTGACCGTGGCGTCGGCATAGCCGCTGTCTAAATACAGGTTTCGAATACGGTTGGCGATCTCTGCTTCGGGTTCCGGCTGACCAAGAGCCATGGTACCTAGCTTGATTCCGGAAAAGATCTCGATTTGCGATTTCTTCTGATTGTTTTCTAAGAATAGCTGATACTTGAATGGGCTTTGAATCGGAATCAGAAGGTCAAGTCCTTGATCGCTGGGACCCGGCTTCGTGGTAACAGTTCCGACTCGACTGGAAAAAAAGTTTTGATCACGTAAAAACTCTTGGGCCGCTTGGGTGATTTCTTCGGTCAGTTCAGGTTGAATGCGTTGCTTTCGAAACTTGGCAAGGTGACGTTCCAATTTAGATTCAAGCTCGGGGTTTTGGCTGACGACTTCAAGGTTGGCAATTCGAGTCGGGGGGCCGGGGTCGACCTTGAAGCGGATAAGAATGTCGGTGTCCGAAACAGGGAAGTACATGGCTTCGACAGACGGGTTGAGGTATCCTTGGTCTTTCAAGGTTTGCTCGATTGCGGCGCGGTTTTTTTCCAGCTCACTTTGTTGAAAAACCTGGTCTTGTCCTAAAGTAAGGCTTTGTCGCACCAGTTCGGTGAGGCTGCTATCAAACTCGTTGAATTCAATTTCAGAGATTCGCTTCACCTTCGACACTTTAATTAAGTAGTCTTTGCCGTTCTGTTGAAAGACTTCGATGTCCCTGTAGGAAGCTGTTTTAGAAAGGGTTCTGATAATATCGTCGACAAGGGCTGGCGTGATCTTTCCTTGATTGGATATGATCAATCGTTCGACTTTCACTTGGTCACGTCGATCAAGGCCCTGATAATTCATCGCCGCTTCGGCCTGGTGGCCAAGGCAAATCGTCGTAATAAGGGCAGTAATAAAACCAATCATCGAAATTGGAACCTAAATAAAAAGTCTAAACCAATCGAGTCTTCTTCAACGTCTTGATTGGTTGTTTCGTTCTGTACGTCTTCCCAGCGACCTGTCACCGAAAAGTTCTGATTAACTCTGTAGTTTACATCCAGTTGATTGCGAGGGCTATCCTCTAATGTGCGCCCCGCAGTGACGTTCAGCTTGTTCGTGACCTGTTTACTGACAGAGACACGAGGGACAGGAGCGGTGGGGTCTTGGGTTTGTCCCAAGTCGACTTGCACGCCCAGCTTGTCTTCAATTTCACGCCCAACCGTTTGATTCAGTAGAACTGAGCCGACGCTAATCTGTTCGGCCGTGATCGATGAGCCTCCTGCCGCCGATGAAACATCGTTGGTCGCTAGGCTGGAGTTCGTTTGAGTCGTCGTGTTAGGGACCCCAAAAACCAAAAGATTAACAATTTCTTGCTGCGACAAAGTCGGCGTTGATGTGAGCTCGATTTGTGGCTTGGTGGGTTTGCCGGTGATTCCAATCTTCACTTCATAATCTGTCTGTGCACCNAAGCTTTCATCCTGGTCCCTGGCGTTGATCACCGANTGTGCAGANATAAATAGATTGGGGTCCGCCGGAGGTGCATTTTGATAACTAATTCTGGCTGAAGTGACATCAAAGGTGTTTCCTCGAAATGTAAACTGTGACCCGGTGGTCAATTCAAGGTCCCCAATGAGGCGTGGGTCTGTCGGGTTTTGAAGCGCGCGAAGTTGCCCCGAAATCCGACCTGTGACCTTTCCATCAGGCAAGGCCGCTGAAAGCCGTAAGGGGTTTAGTAGTTGAACTTCTAAATCAAGGTGAACAGGGTCGTTGTCCTTCGCCGAGACAACCTGAGGAAGGAAGGTGCTGGGGCGGACAACCTTTTTGCCGCCGCCACCTGCTGCGGCCGTCAGGTCGGTCACAAACTCACCGCTGGTGACTTGATAAGCGCCACCAAGAACGTAGGGAAACCAGCTTCCGGTCAGTGTGAAGCGTCCGGACCCTTCTGTTTTTAGGCCATCAGGTATTTCCAATTTGGCTTTGTCGAGTCGGCCGTTAAGGTCGATAAAAAAGTTTTTGAAACCACGGAATTCCATGCGGCCATTACCGGTAAGAAGTCCTTCGCCAAAACGNCTACTTAATTGATTGACCATGATCTGAGATTCGTTAAACAGCAAGTCGGCTTTTAGGTTTTCAAATGAGTGCCGAAGGCCNTTGATGCGTGCCAACCCGTCATCAATCGTCGCGCTCCCAATGACCTCTGGATTCGTCGCATCTCCGGTTAGGCGTGCCGAGAGGTTTAGGTCGCCCCGCAGATCTGCAAGTGGTGTTAGGGCATGAATAAGTGGCAAAGGAAGGTAGCCTTGAAGCGACCCAGCCAAGTTCGACTTTGTGCTATCAGAACTGTTTAACTTTAAGTAGTATTCGCCGCCGTTCAATTCGAAATCTGAGGTGGTAATATGTCCTTCCCGAAAATTAACCACCAGAGGCCGATCGTTTTGCAGGCGGTAAGTCGATCGCTCAAGTTTGATTTGTGAAATCCGAATCGTTCCGTTGGTGTCCCAAAATTTTCCCGTCGGAGAAAACAGGTCGATATTGGACTCTAGATTGGCTTGGNAATTTCGACTTCCCTCGGATTTNGCAACAAAGGCGAAGGAGCGAATAAAGTTCCAGTTTCGTGTTCGNGTTTTAAAGGAAAAAGGCTCACCTTCTGCGATCGGGTAGACCAGTTCCAGCTCAGCGACGTCCCCTAAAAACTGAGCCCGAGCTTCAAGNCGCTTCGAGTTGACCTCCAGATCGAAAACCGAGTCTGCGACGGCTTCATCAGAAACAAANATTTTACTAAGCCGTCCATTGATACGAACATCTGGCTTTAGGATACGTCCTTGNAGCTCGGTGAAGAAATGCAAATCACCCACAAGGTTTAGGCCGAGGCGCTTGATNGTATTGAGCTCTTCAATNCTAAAGTCTTCGGCCGTAATACGGGTTTGCGTTCGGCCCTCGGGGTTCGCGGTTCCTCGAAAAGTCAGTTTTCCGGGGCCTTTCGTCAAATAACTGTCTTTAAAGCTGACGTAGCCGCGGTCTGAAGCGAACCCTAGTTGAAGCTCGTCATAGCTTTCCCCGGCGATTTCGCCACGAAACATTTGAAATTTCGCATCGTAGCTCATGTGTGGAAAGCTAAGAGGCCCGGATGCAACAATGGACACTGGGCCAGAACCTTTAATGGTAATTGGCATGGTGACTTTGCGCCTGAAGGCTTGAACCATGTCTTCTGCGGCGACAAAAGGTGAGTTCATTTTAAGATAGATTTGATTGGACTCAAGGTTAATGGAAACCAGCCCGGCGAACCTTGAGCTGTCCAGGCGGCCATTCATTTTACGGAATGTCAGATAGGACGATTTGTAGCCGATTTGGGTGGTGATATCCCCCAGCGANTAATCGGACATCCACATCTTGTAGCCTTCGGCCTGCATTTGAAACTCTGCCGTNCTTGAGTTTCCCGTCGTTGTCCCGGCAAGCTTAACCTGTCCTTCAATGCCAAGCCCAGAAAGGTCCTCGACGTCTTCGAAGTCCAGTTTGTCGGCACTGTACTTAATGCTAAAGCCTTTTTCATAATCAACGAGCCCGCTGGTGGCTCCTTTTGAGTGTGGCAAGCTGAGTTTCGCTTCGAAGCGAGCCTCTTNCTCNGTAAAAACGACGCCACCTTCAGCGACCATATCTTTTGTTTTAATGATGGTCTTTCCGGACTTTGACCATATATGTATGGACTTGCCGACCATTTTTCCATCAGCACATCGGACGATCATTTGTGGTTTAAGTTCACCCTTACATTGAATATTCAACGAGGTATGAACTTCGAGTGGGGTGGCTTTTAAACCCAAATGTTGAAGAAAGCGACTGAGCTCGACATGTTCANCNTTCAGGTTGGCTTGGATGTTGTGGTTGTTTTTTAACCCCAACTGTAAGTTGTTCAGGGAAAACCGTCCGTAGGCGCCTTCGAAAAGGCCGGTTTTTAAGCGAAGAAGATCGCCATCGACTCGCCCTTTAAGGGTGGCGTTTTGGGGGCGGTATCGCTTTTGAATCACAAGATCTTGTGTTTTTACTTCAAAGTCGACTTTCGGATCGTTGATGTCCTCAAAGGATACATCAAACTGCGATTCGACACCGCCAGATAGGTGGGGGATTTGTTGGCTTGGTAAAAACTCGCGGGCGATTCGAGTCAGCGAATCCAGGTTAATTCGACTGCGTGCCTTGAATAGACCTTTGGTGATGTTTAGGTTTCGGATGTCTCCACCAAGGCGACCCGAGGCCACAACATAAGATCGTTCGCTTAGAAGTTTAAAAACCTTTGCTTGCATGGCCTTCGGAGTCAGGACCAGTTTAGCTTCCAGTTGGTAGGGGCGAGGTGTTTGCTCTTTTTCTAACTGAAAGATGGCGTTGGTCATATCGGTGTCTAGTAACAATCCGCCATTCAGTATTTCAAGGTCCAGGTCCCAGTTGGGGACCTCCAAACGGCGGTTCGTTCCCAGTTGGGACAAGCGAACTTCGAAGTGTTCCAACTGTAGCTTCGATAGGGGCAGGTCAGACA
>NYZX01000023.1 GCA_002686065.1 Pseudobdellovibrionaceae bacterium
GTATTTTTCTGCGGGATATTCTTTTGTGAACCCGTTTCCGCCAAGTAGATCAATCGTCATCGACGTGATTTTTTCGGCCGCCAATGAAGAGTATAGTTTCGCCATAGCAGCTTCTTTGACAAAGTCTTGCCCAGCGTCTTTAAGGCGGGCCGCATTGTAAACCATCAGCCGACTGGCTTCCAGTTCGGTTCGCATTTCCGCAATTTGAAACTGAACGCCTTGAAAATTCCCGATAGCTTTACCGAATTGTTCTCGGCCTTTTACGTATTCGACGGCCGTTTCGAAGGCGCCCTGAGCAATACCTAGCATTTGTGCGCCGATTCCGATGCGACCCTCATTAAGGGTTTCGATCGCGATTTTGTATCCCTTNCCGACATCGCCAATGACGTTTTCTTTAGGGATCTCGCAGTTATCAAAAACTAACTCGCACGTTGAACTAGCGCGAATACCAAGTTTGTCTTCTTTTTTGCCAACAGAGAACCCTGGGGAGTCTTTTTCAACGATAAAGCCAGTGATTCCTTTGTAGCCTTGNGANGGGTCAACGTTTGCAAACACAAGGAAAACACCGGCCTCGTTGGCGTTGGTGATCCATAGTTTGTGTCCATTAAGGATGTATTTATCACCTTTGTCTTCCGCTTTCAGCTTCAACGCGAAGGCATCTGATCCGGACCCGCTTTCGCTAAGGGCGTAGGCGCCAACCGTATCTTGAGCCATTCGAGGAAGGTACTTTTCCTTTTGAGCTTCTGTGGCCCATTTTAAAAATGCGTTTGTGACAAGAGTGTTTTGGACATCAACAAGAACTGAAGTCGATCCGTCGATGCGACCAAGTTCTTCAACTGCTAAACAAGCCACTGTGAAGCTGGATCCCGTTCCGCCATATTGCTCGGGGGTTTCGATGGCCATGATGCCCATTTCAAAGAACTTTTTTACAAGCTCGGGGTCCATCTTTGCCTCTTCGTCCATTCGAGTACGGATGGGCTTGATTTCGCCTTCGGCAAATTCACGGATGGCGTCTTTAAAGGCGCGTTCGTCTTCTTGCAGATGCGTCAAAGCAACGGGGCTGTCTGACATATGATGTTCTCCTTAAGTTATTGACTCGTTGTAAAAGTCGGCCCATGTTAGGTCAATGCAAAATATACCAAGAGTCCTCATTGCAAAGCCTGGTTTAGACGGTCACGATCGTGGCGCAAAGGTCGTCGCACGCGGTCTGAGGGATGCCGGTTTTGAAGTGATCTATACTGGTTTGCATCAAACACCAGAAATGGTCGCAATTGCAGCAATCCAAGAGGACGTCGACGTTATTGGCTTGTCCATATTGTCAGGNGCCCATTTGCCTTTGGTTGAGGCTATTCAAACGCAATTGAAAGAAAAACAGGTCGAGAAGCCGATTTTTGTCGGTGGAATTATTCCTGATGATGACGCCAAAAGTCTTCTTGATTCAGGTGTCGCTGCCGTTTTTGGACCGGGCTCGCCAATCACGGAAATTGTTGAAAAAGTACGCAAGATAGCGGGAGCTTAGGGCTCTTTCGGTTTCGAAAAATCCATTTTACGCATTTGATCTAGGGCGCCTTTTTTATCTAATCGTTTATAGGTTTCAGGGCTGACATAGATTCGAGGCAAAAAGTTTCGGTATCCGCTGAGGATTTTTAGTACGGCGTTCGGTGTTTCAATAAGTAGTCGAAGCTCGCCATCTCGGGATAGAACTTTGACCGGGTCACGAGCTAGCAGTGGAGACTTTAAGGACTTGTCCTTTTTTAGCATATCCATGTTCTTCGTGAATTGAACATCCTTACCNGGGATATCAAAAATCAACCAAGCTTCTGGGTCGACTTGNNTCATTTCTTGCGAGATCCAATTGACCGCTTCTTTAAANTGTTCGACGAGGTCTTGTCTGTGTTCGTCTGATTGAATCAGGGTTGGTTGAGCTGGNGCGATTTTGATTTGGGCTGGTGGGCGACGTTGCGCCAGCATTTCGCTGAGCTCCCGAATCATNGGATGCATAATTCGGCCAGATAGGTATTCGTGCAGCTTGGCCATAAAGTAGGAGTCGTTAAAGGTGAAGTACTCATTTGGTTTTTGAGACACGTCTTCCATAAGGCGGTCGAACGAGTAGGCAAGACCATTTTCAAGAAAGTATTCGTAGATCTTGGCCGCGATTAAGTCGAATTTATAACTGGTGCCATCACTTATAATTTGCGAGTACCAAAAATAGCGCGAGGTCAGGAAGTTTTCAGCAACAGTGATGGCGTCCTCGTGGATGCACATGATTTCCTGACCTTCATGTTCGTGCAGCGTCAGGTTTCGCAGCAGCAAGTTCTTGTCATAGACCCCGAGAGAGACTCCGGTATGATGAGCATCTCTGATCAGGTAGTCCATGCGGTCGGCATCGATATCCGAATGCATCAGTTGGTTGGCTAAGAAATTGTCGGACTTACCGGCGATAATTTTGGAAAGTTCGACGGGGTCGATCCCTTCTTCCATTAAAATTTTGGTCAGGCCACCTTCGAAGTCAGTATTCAAAATAATATGTGATCCAAGGACCTCATGAGAGGCCACATATTTTGACTTTTTGTGCCCTTGTCGGCGCTTCCAATGGTTGATGTAGGCCAGCTCGATGGTGTGTGAAAAGGGTAAGGTACCAATATCATGGAGCATGGCTGCCAGCCGCATGGTTCGGTGAAAGGTGGTTTGAGCATCGCGCGCCTTTGGGTCGAACAGCCGGTCATCTGCCACGGCCTTCCCGAGTGAGCGAAGGACCTGGTCCATCATAAACAAGACACCCAGGGCGTGAGCGTGGCGCGTGTGGGTGGCGCCTGGGAACACATAAAATGTGAAGCCGAGCTGTCGGATCCAGCGTAGACGCTGATAGTACAGGGTCTCGAGAATGCGAGATTCAACGCGATTCAAATTGATGTAGCCATGGATGTTATCAAAGATGACTTTTTTGTAGAGCTCGGCCATAGACAATTAGTTTAACGGAATCTGTAGGGTTCGGCTTGAAAAACCTATAGAGCTGCCTGGCCTTTAGACATGGGGAGGTCAGCCAAGAGGCTTTCTAAGCCAGACTGATTTTTACTGGATGGCTGATGTTGATGCATTCTGTTTAGGGCTGAATATCAGATGATCTTGCTATTAGATGGTGCCATACTTAGGTCATGGGAAACGGTGACATCTTTCAAATTGTTGGTTTTTTTATCGCCTTCTTGTTGGCTCTTTGTTTTCACGAGTTTGCACACGGGTGGGTGGCTAAAAAACTGGGTGATAATACGGCCGAAACCATGGGTCGCCTAAGTCTGAACCCCTTTGTTCACGCCGATATGGTGGGGACCTTTATCTTGCCTTTAGCGTCTTTGTTTACCGGAGCCTTACTTTTTGGCTGGGCGAAACCAGTGCCGGTGAATCCCAGGAACTTGCGCGATGCTAAAAATGGCATGTTCCTTGTGGCATTGGCGGGGCCGGCTTCAAATATGCTTTTAGCTCTGTTGTGTATGGTGGCTTTGGGGGCTGTTGCCGCCACGGCTGGGACTTACAGCTCGGCCAGTGCGCAGTTTTTAGTCCGTTTTATTCAAATTAACGTGGTTTTGGCTGTGTTTAATATGATTCCCATCCACCCGCTGGATGGAGGGAAGGTTATCGGGCGATTTCTGCCAATTAACTTTGATCGGTTTATGGAAGAAAACCAGATGATCTTTATGATGATCTTGTTGTTTCTATTTCTTGGCGGAGCCGGTCAGGCCATTCTTGGTCCTCCGGTGGCCTATTTGACGAATTTTTTCATCAAAGGGGCCTTGGTTCTGGCTCAAGTATTTTAATTTTCCTGCTGAGGTTTTAGGCGACCCTGTTCTGTGAGAGTATCTGGTAGCCTAAGAAGGTGTCTACGCGCCATATAAAATGGCTGGTTTATGCCCATTGCGCGTGCATGTTGGGGTTTAACCTTGCACCTAGATCTTTGGCTTGGTTCAATGCTGTCATTGGGTGTCATTGTATGAGTATTCATATTCAACTTGAAAGATTTGAAGGTCCTTTAGGGCTGCTCCTCTTTTTGATCAAAAAAGAGGAAATGGATATATTTGATATTAATATCCATCAAATCACTAAGCAGTATTTGGCCTATGTGAAAGCCATGAAGCAGCTGGACCTTGAATTGGCCGGTGAGTTTGTTTCTATGGCGGCGACCCTGATTCATATTAAATCGAGAATGCTTCTGCCGCAGTACGATGAAAACGGCGAGGAAGTGGAAGTTGAAGATCCACGTAAAGAGCTTGTACAAAAGCTTTTGGAATACCAGAAGTTTCAAGAAGTGTCTGCGAAGCTGAACGAGCGACCCTTGCTGGGGCGTGAGACTTTCAAGCGTGGCTTTAAAGAGGACATCGAGGCGGCCGAAGAGGGTGAAATCATTGTCGAAGAAAACCCTCTGTTTTCTTTGATTAAAGCCTACCGGATGAGCTTGAAACGCATGCAGAAGAACGTTCACCGTGTGGCTACGGCCATGCAGTCGATTGCGTCGCGTATTCTTGAAATCAAAGACAAAATTATTGTCGGTCAGCAGGTTCGTTTTTCTGAAATTGTTGAAAAGGAAAAAGAAGAACAGCAAAAACTGGTCACTTTTTTGACCTTGCTTGAGCTTGGAAAGCTGGGCTTTGTTTCACTTTTTCAAAACGAAACCTTTGGTGAAATTTATATCGAAGGCAGAAAGCCTATTGAGGGCGATGTCGTTGAGCGGGTGGAAGACTACGAGACATCGCCGGAAGAGACGGCTGCCGCAATTATGCAAAAAGCTGAAGGCTTAACCATTCCAGCTTCCGTTTTTGATACGGATGAAGAGGATGAGCCAGGCGAAGATATGGCCAGTGATGATGAGATCTTGGCTGAAGAACAACGTTTAGAAATCGCAAGTGTACCTGAAGAATCACAGCCAGTTCGCGAACCCGAGGTAGGTCAGGAATGAGTGACGAAATCAAACCAGACGTAGAAGAAGTCATGCAAACTCAGTCAGAAGATGTTGAGCAAGAAATGGACGAGTCCAATGTGATTCCGTTTCATTCTGCTGTGGTCTCTGAGTCAGAGGAGACCGATGCCGAGGCCGGCGAGGTTCTTGAAGCGCAAGCGGAAGAGGGTGAAAACCTGTCGATGGATTTGTCTGAGGCTGAAGATGTTGAGGGTGAAAACCTTGAAGCCGCTTCAGATGAAGGTGAGCCGACGGAGGCGATGGATGCCTCAGCGGCCGATGACTCTGAGCTTGATGCCTACGAGTCCGCCGATATTGAGCAAAAAGAGTTTGTGGATCACGAACAAATGATATCAATCATCGAAAGCTTTCTGTTCGCCTCGGACAAGCCGCAAACGATTAACGGTTTGAAGCAGATTTTTGTCGGGACGAACGTCACGACAAAGATGATTCGTAGTGGTTTAGAAGAGCTGATGGGTGATTACGTCGAACAACGTCGTGGTGTGACCATCGAGGAAGTTGCTGGCGGATACCAGCTTCGAACTAAAGTCGACAATATGACCTATCTTCGCCGTGGAGTGAAGGGGCGTCCGTTTAAGTTGTCAGGCCCGGCTTTGGAAGTTTTAGCTATTACGGCTTATAAGCAGCCATGTACTAAGGCTGAAGTGGATGAAATTCGGGGTGTTGAATCTGGTCACTTGATGCGTGGTTTGATGGAAAAAGGTATTTTGTCCTTTGCTGGGAAAAGTGATCTTCCTGGGCGACCCATGTTGTACCAATCGACGCGAAAGTTTCTTGAGATTTTTGGACTTAGAAACCTAAAAGAGCTGCCATCTTTGTCGGAAATTGATGATTTGATCCCTGAAGGAATCGGTGATGAAGAAGATGAACAGTCTTTATCAGATTTGACGGATCAGCTGTCTGAAACTGTTGGTACAACCTATTCGGAAGGTGAAGAAGACCTTCAGAAGATCACAGATCAGTTGGCTGATATCACGACATCTTCCGACTTCTTTGAGCAAGAAAAAGAGCGTCAAAAGCAAGCGCGTGAGCGTGAAAAGGCCCGCGATATCGAAGATCGTCTTTTGGTTGATGAAGAAGTCAGCGAAAAAGAAAAGCGCTGGCTTGAGCGCTACAATGAAGCGAATGCCTCGAAGGAAGTGGTCGTTGACGAGCAAGCTGCTGTCGAAGCCCAGGCTGATGCCGAGGTCGAAGCAACGGATGCTGCTGTTACCACCACCAGTGACGAGGGTGTTGTTGAGGCTCAGTCAGAAGACGTTCCTGCGACGGATGATGGGAGCGTTGATCCAACAGAAACTACACAGGCGGAATCTACGGATTTGGATGACTACCTGGCCGATTCAGCGGACAGCGAGACACCCGAGCGAGAACCCGACCTAGAGATGTAGGTCTTTATGCCGAAGGATTGGCTAAAAAAGATCGCAAGTCTTCTTATCCTGTTTCATTTGGGCACCATCATCCTGATGCCCAATTTCGTTAGTACATATGGGCGTATCGTTGGTCAGCCGTTTTTGGTTTACGCATCGACTTTTGGTATTGCCATGCCATGGATGTTTTTTTCGCCAGATCCGTCGGTCATTTTATACTTTGAATATGAGCTTGAGGTTTCCGACTATGGCGAGCCTCTGACAGAGTCCGAACAGAAAACCTATCAATGGCCCGTCGAGCCACCGGATCGGTTTTACAGGCTGGACTATCTTCGCTCGATTTATCACTCGAGGTCGTCGACTTCGAGCCCTGAGCGTCTTGAAAAATTATTAATCCCTTTTTTATGTAAGAAGCACCCTGAGGCGAAACGAATTAGTGTGCGCTCGGTGATTAAAACGCACCCTCTACTTGAACAGGCCGAGATCGAGCCGACCTCAGAAACGGTGAAGTTCTTGCGGACCCGAAAGGAACTTCCGGCAACGGCTTTTAGTTGTAACCCGGAAAGTTTTCAGCCACATGTTGAGCCGGAAGACTCGCCAGCGCGCGCTTTTGATTTAGATAATATGGATTCTATCAGTGAGGACGATCTTGAACAGTCTGCTGAATGATGCAAAGTCCGTTCTGAAGTTTTGGAACCAGTTTTGGTTCGCGCCGGTCGACCTTTCTGTGGTCAGTTTATTTCGCATGTGCGTCTGTACGGTGCTGTTTTTTTGTTACATCGAACGGCAGTGGAATATCGAGACCTACTATTTTGATTCGGGCTATCTGCCGGTCAGTGAAATCGAGGTGTCGGTTGATAAGACGTATAACCCTGGTTTTCAGCCTTATTTAAGTTCAGATACAGCGAACTTTTATGCGCACCTTCTGTTTTTAGGACTGTTGCTGGCGATGGCTGCCGGATTTGGTGGTCGTAAGACAGCCTGGCTGTTGTTTATCCTGCATATGTTGTTTGTGAACCGTAATCGCATGGTGAACTATGGCGTTGATATTTATGCGACGTTTTGGTTTTTGTATCTGTGCTTGATTGATTCGACGAAATATTTTCGTTTAGACAGTTGGTGGAAAAAGACCAAGCCGGTGAAGCCTTTTCCTGTTTTAGAGTCTGATTGGGTCAGTACTGTGGGCTTTCGTTTGATCCAAATTCAGCTGTTGGTCGCCTACGCCTACACCGGAATGGAAAAGCTGAAGGGCCAAACATGGTGGAATGGAACCGCTGTGTGGACGACCTTGATGAATCCACAAATTACGCCGTGGGACTTCAGTTGGATGAAGGACTTCCCGCTGGTTATTGCCACATTGACCTATGTGACTTTGATTTACGAAGTCTATGCGCCGGTAGGCTTTGTTTGGCCAAAGACCAGGAAGTACTTTGTTATGTACGGAATGATGTTTCATTTTATGATCGGCGCCATGATGAGTCTGATCTTTTTCGCATTCCTGATGATGGCGGGCCTGACTGTTTTTATTGACCCCGTGGTCGTCAGGTCGTGGTTAGCGAAATTTCAACGAGCGTCCTAGTTCACCAAGGGTGTTCGTCTTGGTGGGTGACTTCAGCCTGGTGGATCTCCCAGCCTGAGGCTTCGGTTCTATAAAGAAATGGAAATTCTAGGTTTTGTGGAGTGCTTGAGCTGTATCCATCAGGATGGGCTAAGAACAGCCAGTTATCGCACTCCATTGGTAGAGGCCAGATGTCGCCGGCTTCCGGTGATACGACAATGAGGATCGTGTCAGGACGCTGAGCCAGACTTCGGACTTTTTCAGAAAGGTGTTCTTCGAAAAGCTGACTTCGATCAAGTAGCTCGAGTCGTCCGTCGTGGTCTGGCTGGCTTGATTGTATGAGATGTTTTAAGTGAGAGAACAAGGAATAGGATGGGTTGATGAACGCGCGTAGTGTTGCGATGGAGCCGTCGTAACCGAAGGCCGTCAGAGGGGGCCGGCTGCTGTCGTTGCTAGAGTGATTGCATAAGTTTTGAATGTCCGTCAGGCTTTCTCTAGAGAATATATAGGACAACCCTGATTCCCGAAGGTGACCATTCTGGTGGGCGGAGTCTCGGACCAGGAGCAACTCGTACCCATGATAAGGATGCTCTTTTGGGAATGGCGATGCCACCTGATAGATGTCTCCGAAGGAATAAGTTTTGGTGTTTGCGACGGCGTGCGACTGTTGAACGCTGGGTATCGGGCTTAGGATCGAGGCGTATTCGCTAAGAAAGCTTTCCGGTGATTGGTGGAAATGACTTTCTGACAAATCGATCGTGGGCGCTCCGAAATAATGTTGTGGGACTCGAGATTCGAAGGCGGTGTAGCCTGAAGCGGATGATGTGACCTCGACCGAGTTGGTGAGTCGTGAGAAACGAGGTCGTTTTGCTGTTGCGATGAGGCTTTCAGAGATATTTAGGTGAACCTCGATCGGGGGGCTTGTTTGATCCCCTAAGCGGCGTCGGAATGTAAAGCGATCTTTGGTGTTGTCACCAAAGACGGCCGGAAAGTAGTAGAGTTCTCCCGTGACTGGGAAGTGGCTTGTCGGTATCAGAAAGCCTTGCGAGCTCGACTCGAGAAGTTCGAATGTCGTAAGGCGTGGGTCGTCAGCCTGAGCAAGATGAATCAGAACAAATCCCTCTTTTGTGATCGTCGAAATAGACAGTGGCTTTGCGTCGCTTTCAGACGTGGTGAGCTCAAGTTCTTCTTTGTTTGTTTGGCTCGAGTTGGGGCCGAGTAAATCCAACCCGAAGTGAAGGTCAAAGATATTTCCTGAGTCCAAGGCAAGTAGCTGCGAGTCAAACACAGGTTCTGACACCTGAATCCCAAGTCCACCGGAGACGCCAATATAGAGATCATCTTGGTCTTTCAGAAGCGGCTGTTTGAGCTCGCCTCTGAGGTAGGGCTTCATGTAGGCGTAGGGGCCTAGAACTCGGTATAGGCTCATCGAAACTCGAGGTTCTAAAAACAGCTCAGTGCTTAGTGTTGCCCCCATCATTGTCGGGGTAAGCGCCGACTCGAGGGTTTCGAAGTCGGACTGTGAGCTTTTTTGCAGAGCTTTCCCACGCTGATAGCTGAGTTCTCCGGCGAAGGCATATTGACCTCGGTAGGATACCTGCACCTTTCCATCCTGGTCGGCGGAGACTCGAATGCCAGCGCTTAGGTCAAAGCGGACTTCGGTGTAAACGGGCACGGGTCCGGGTATGATATAGGGTAGTTTAAAGGTGGGTAAAAGTTTTGTTGAAAGGACGGCTTGGCCCTTCCCTTTGAAGTCGTATTCCACCGTAAAATGATAGGACAACAAAGAGTCAAAGCGGCTCGTCATTTTTTGAGGTACTGGGCCGGAGAACTCCGAATCAAGCCGGAAAGTTGGGGTGACTTTAAAGGCCCCGCGGATAATCTTAGCCTTCAAGTGGCCAGTGAGTTTTGTTCTTTGGCGAATTGTCTGACTTGGAGCTGCGCCTTCAAACTGGTCTCCCAGGCTTGAGATTTTAGCTAGATCAAGGTTCACGTTTTCTGGAATTTCGAGGTCAAATAGGGTCAGGTTCCGAAATTGAACTTCGCCCTGATCGTTTACAGAGATGTTTTTATCAACCGAGTCAGAGGCGGAAATGGCACCGTGATTTAGGCTCTGACTTAATCCAGGCGCAGTCCACTGTGGAGTGGTTTCAAGCTGGAGGCTGGCTGGTCCTGTTCGATTTAAGTCGGCAAGGTGTCCCAGCTCGGTTTTTAGTTTTGCCCTTGCGCCAGAAGACGAGATGACTTCGACCACCCGTAAAAGCATTGGGTTTGCTGTGGGTCCGATGATGATGTCGCCGATTTTAAAGGCNCGACTTGGTGATTCGATTTCAACAAGGCCATGGTCATCAAGAAATTTGAAGTTTTGATCGGATTCGATCAGGTGGAGGTGGTCTTGCTGAGTAAACGTCGACGTGCCAGAGGTCTTCCCGGGTGATCCTAGTTTTAGGAAGCTTGAATCAAAATGATCTGTGTTTTTCTTCGAGCAACTGATGGCAGCTAAACAGCACAGCCAAAGGCTAAAATAACGAAATATTATAGCGAGTCTCACGCGTCCCCCAAGTTTCACATCCCTTTTGGGGACTATAGTGGCAGTCACTTTGGGCAGCTAGGTGAGCTTGGGGATATTGCAGTTCCTACAATCGGAACGAAACTTTTTCAGCTTTGGCTGTTCAGTTCTAGATAGATCCTGTCCGCGATTTTGATTCCGTCGACGGCGGCAGAAGTGATGCCTCCGGCATATCCAGCGCCTTCTCCGGCAGGGTAAAGTCCTTGATGGCTGACGGACTGTAAGGTGTCGGCGTCTCGAGTGATTCGAAGTGGGCAAGAGGTTCTGGATTCGACGCCATAGAGCTGGGCCTCGTCGGTGATAAAGCCATTCATCTTGCGTCCGATCTGCTCAAGGCCCTTACGTAGGTGGGCGGTGAGTTCGTCGCCAAGCACCTTGTCTAGCCGGGCAGGGATAGTTCCCGAGGGGCTTGAGCCCTTGCTGACTTCACCGGTGCGTCCTTCGAAAAAGTCCGTCAGTTTTTGCGCGGGGAGCTCTTTGGTTCCACCAGCTACAACCACTTGAGCTTTTGCTGCTAGTTCGAGTTGGCGCCGGATCTTCATGCCCGCGAAAAGGTCTTTGGTACCAAAGCTTTTTTCAAAATTGACTGAAACCACCATCGCTGCATTGGCATAGGGGGAGTTTCGTCGGTAGTTGCTCATTCCATTACAAACCAGGCTATCGGCTTCGGTGCCACTACTAAGGACGTAGCCACCAGGGCACATGCAAAAGCTGTAGATCCCGCGNTCGGTTTCTTTGTCGTGATAGGTTAGCTTGTAATTGGCGGCCCCCAGTTTGGGGTGGTCCGCATGACCGCGATACTGGATATGATTGATGATACTTTGTGGGTGCTCGATTCGAAGACCCATGGCGAAGGACTTGCCTTCCATGAAAATGCCATCTTCATGGAGCCGATCAAAAAAATCATCTGCGGAATGACCGATCGCAAGGATGACTCGCTGTCCGCGAATGGATTCGCCGGTGTTGGTGAGGACTCCGACGACATGGTCTTTTTCAATCAAAAGTCGTTCGATTGGCGTATCGAAACGAATATCGCCGCCAAGGTCTAAAATCATTTTACGAAGTTTCGGAATAACCCGACGGATTTTATCCGAGCCAACATGGGGGTTCGAGAGGTAGGCGATTTCTTCGGGGGCACCACATTCGATCAGTCGTTGCATCACATAGGGGATATGAGGTGATTTGATTCGTGTGATCAGCTTGCCGTCAGAATAGAGCCCGGCCCCACCTTCGCCGTAACAGACGTTGTTATTTGGGTCGAGTTCGCCGTAGCGCCAAAACCGATTGATCCCATGAATGCGCTTTTCAGCGGGTGATCCGCGTTCGATCAGTATGCAAGGAATACCGCGCTCAAGAAGGCGCAATGCTGCAAATAGGCCTGCGGGACCGGCACCAATAACCAATACGGGGTCGGTCTTCTTGGTGGATTTATCTAGCTGGATGGTTGGGTCTGGAGGCGTTTCGCCTTCACCGAAGACTTCGACCGAGTAGACGAAATGTGGTTCGCCCCGGCGTCGAGCATCGACGGACTTTTTAAGGACATGGTAGCTAGAGTAATTAGGAGCCAGCCACTGCAGCTGTTCTTCAAGTTCGTCATCGAGACCTATTTTTAGGTCATGAAAGGTTTTGCTCATGTGTTCTCCGGGCTGGGATTTAGCCAGCAATCGTGGAATCACTATATCTGAATTTCCGGGGTTTCGATAGAGGGGGGCTCTCGTTCTGGGCGCACATCTTTCTTTTTTGGTGACCAACAAATTGACACTTGGGAAATGTTTTAAGGGCTAGGTGGATCTTGGGTATCCATTTG
>NYZX01000024.1 GCA_002686065.1 Pseudobdellovibrionaceae bacterium
TCGGCCTGATGAAATGGATCTTTTGGATTTTTACCAAGCAACACATTACTTCCGAATGCTTCCTTATAAAGCGATTTTTCAGCCCAAAATCTTCCCGGTGTACTTGGCGACAGCGACTGTTCTGTTGGATCGGTTTTGTCGGAGCTCGGGTGCTCGTGTCTAAGGGGTTTATTTTTGATTTTGACGGGGTTTTATTCGATACCCAGCGGGCTAACTATTTAGCCTACAAGTCCAGCTTAGATGGTTTTGTTGCTGATTTTAACCAAGATACCTATCGGCGATTACGCGGATTGGATTACCGCCAAATGTACGCCGCCTTGAACATCCCAGAACATTTGTTCTCAGAATTTCGACAGCGGAAACAAGAGAATTACCGTCAACTGATGGACCATATAAGGCCGAACCCGGAAGTTATTCGGTGGATTCGGAGGCTGACGCAAACGGATGGCCACCTAGTGGGGATCTGTTCGTCGGCTTCAGGGGTAAATATTGATGCCATTTTGCAGTCCTTCGAGTGTGCAGAATTGTTTCCTGTCAGAGTGAGCTCGGATGATGTTGAAAATGGAAAGCCAGATGCTGAGCCCTATCGACTGTGCCTGCAGCGATTGGGATTGTCGGCCGATCAAGCGGTCGCTTTTGAAGACTCAGAGACCGGTGTTCAGTCAGCTTTGGCGGCGGGTATACAGACCAAGTTAGTCACCACGTTTATGAAAAAAGAAGAAGCTGAAGATCTTCAGAAAAGGTATGCCGTTTCAGTTTATGATTTCGAGCGGGAGTGTGATTTATGAGTACTGGCTTGTCGGTTTACCTGTTGATGGCTGGTCAAGGGGTCCGGTTCAAGGGGTCACACCCCGAGACACCTAAACCTCTTATCTCCTATAAAGGTGAGCCCTTATTGCTACACGCCTTGAAGTCTTTGTTGCCCTTAAAGGGCTTGTTTGATCTTCACTTTGTTGTTTGCGAAGGGGATCCTTTGAAGCCTCAGCTGAAGCCCTATTTGGATTCCCCCTTTGGCCGTGCCAATCTTGTCATTTTGCCGGAGCGGCAAAATGGCCCGGCTAAGTCAGCCAGTCTAGCCGTTCAACTAGCCCCTCCAAAAAGCCATTTGTTGTTTTTAGACTGTGATCTCAATTTTACTTCGGCTGATTACTTTCAGCATATTTTAAAAGATATCGAAGGGGCTGGTACAGGGGCCTTGTGCTCTTTTCAGTCGGATCAGTCTCGGTTTAGTTATTTGGGGACAGGCGCTGATGGCTTTGTGAAAGAGGTTGCTGAAAAGAAAGTGATCTCGTCACAAGCTATCATAGGAAGCTACTATTTGTCCCAGTCAGCGAGGGCGGTTCCGTTTTTAGAATCAGCGCAAAGTAAGGATTCTGAACGAAGCGAAGTGTTTATGTCTGATGTGATTCAAGACATGATGGGTTCAGGTGTCCCGTTTAAGGCATATAACAGCGATACTTATCAGTCTTTTGGGACTCCACGAGAACTGACTTCGGAAGAGCTAAAAACCACAGATCCTTGATTTTCAAAACGAAAACTAACTAAAAGTTTGTCTGCTAGGCTTTGTTTGACCTGTTCTTGTCGATCTTGTGGCACATAGAAAAGTAAAAAGCCCCCGCCGCCAGCGCCAAGCAACTTGCCACCAAGAGCCCCTGCTTGCAGGGCGCGCTCGAAGACCTCATCGATTTCAGGGGTCGAAATCGAGTCGGCAAGAGACCTTTTAAGTTTCCAGCCTTCCGTTAAAAGAGGAGCCAAATTGTCCAAAGAGGCTGACGAATCGCTGAGGATCTTCCAGGCGGCCTCGGCGATATCGATCAGCTGAGTGCCCAGGTTAGTTGAAACCACTCCGTGCGAGATCTTTTGCGCGTTTTTGTCTGATAGTCTGGAAAGACCAGTGTAAAAAAGCATCAAATTTGACTCTAATTGATGGATTCGCTCGGTGGATGTTAACTTTTCCTGCTGAACGCTTCCGTCGGTTTGGAATACCAGTCTTCCAAACCCGCCTTGCGCAACCATAGTTTGGTCTTGGTTGCCGACAGACTCGTGCATAAGGTTTTGCTCTATATGGGTCGCTGTCTCAGCCAACCATTTCGCCGATTTGGATTCGTTTCTTAGTCCACAGGCCGAGTTAAGAAGTCCAACAGTGAATGCTGAAGATGACCCAAGTCCTGTGCGGGCGGGAAGGTCGGCATAATGATGCAGCTCTATGCCCTCATTGATATCCAAATATCTTAGCGTTTCACGGACAGATGGGTGGTCGATGTCTTTTAAGTGATTAGGGCGCTCGATCTTAGAATAGACAATTCGGTATTTGTGGTCGAAGAAGGGCGGTAAGTATCGTAGCGAAATATAGCAATACTTGTTAATGGACCCACCGATTGTCATACCACCGTGCTGCCGAAACCAGGCTGGGTAGTCTGTACCGCCGCCAAACAAAGAGACTCGAAATGGGGTGCGGCTAACAATCATGGTCTAAGCGTTCCTGAAAGGTTCAAGGGGAAGGCTTGTGAAAGCTTTAATCAGTTCAGTGACACCTTCGTCAATTCCCGTTTTCGCGACAAATCCGTGTTTCGCTAACTTTTCGCTACTGACGACATAATCCCGTTTGTCTGGGTCTTGCCCAATTTGCGATTCATGAAAGACAAACTGGGGAAGCTGACTTTGGATTTTTTGACAGAGTTCCATCTTGTTCATGTTTGCTGAATCGTTGCCGAAATTAAAAGTTTGACCATTTAAAGACTCAAACTGATCGATCCCGTAGCAAAACAAATCACAGACATCGCCGATATACACAAAGTTTCGACGAAAATGAGACTCGAATAAAGTCAAAGACCGGTCCTTCCATGCTCGGTAGGTGAAGTCATTGACAAGTAGATCTAGTCGTAAGCGTGGGCTGGAACCAAACACGGTCGCCAGTCGAAAGGTCGCTGAGTTTCCCGCTTCAAGAATCATCGATTCGGCTTGAACTTTTTGCTTCCCATACAGACTAACGGGTTGGATGGGTGAGTCTTCAGTACACATTTCAGAGCTGCCGCTTGTTCCATAGCCACTGTTTGTTGTTGGGTANAAAATGGCTTGATTGGGTTGCCTCAGCTTTAGAAGCGATTGGACAGCGTCAACGTTTGTTGACTGGGACTCGATGGGAAGCCGCTGGCAAATCGGTGCGCCAGTAAGGCAGGCCAAGGGGATGATAAAGTCGCACCCTGGTAAAAGGCTTTTTAATAAGTTTTNGTCGCGAGCGTCGCCTCGGATGATGTTCAGTTTTTCGTATCTAGCAAGGTGAAGAAGTGAGGTTTGGTGGTGCATGAAATTATCGACAGCGATGACTTCATCACCACGTTCAAGCAGTTGTTGAGCAAGTCGTGAGCCAATATAGCCTGCGGCACCTGTCATCAAAATTCTTGCCATGCATTCCTCGGAAATGGTGAAATCAGCTACAGGGCCCAGCATACAGGATGGTGAGATGTTTTCCAATAAGCAAGTCTTAGTCACAGGTGGAACCGGAATGATTGGGCGCTTTTTGTGTCAGATTCTTCTTCAGCAAGGCGCCAAAGTTCGAGTGGCCTCTTTGGACTCGGAGCATCTGTGTCCCGAAGGGTGTCAGTTTTTTCAGCGTGACCTGACTTTGATGGAAAACTGTCTGGAAGTGACCGAAGGTGTCGACTTCGTCTTTCACCTAGCCGGTGTCAAAGGGTCGCCGGTCGCGGCTGTCGAGAAACCTGCTAGTTTTTTTACGCCTCTTTTGCTTTTTAACACCAATATGCTAGAGGCCAGCCGACGCAATGCAGTTGGTGGTTATTTATATACCAGTTCGATCGGAGTTTATAACCCAGACAGTGGCTATATCGAAGACAAGGCTTGGGAGCTTCCTCCATCGGATAAAGACTATTTTGCCGGTTGGGCTAAGCGCATGGGCGAGTTGCAGTTAGATGCCTATCGTAAGCAATACCAATGGGACGATTTGTATTGTGTGAGGCCGGCAAATGTCTACGGTGAGTACGACAACTTTGATTCAGAAAATGCGATGGTTATACCCTCGTTAATTAAGCGCGCCCTACAGGCCGAGTCGGAGCTTGTGGTATGGGGTGATGGTTCAGCTGTTCGTGATTTCATTCACGCCGAGGATGTGGCTTATGCCATGCTTCATGTTGTGAAGAACAAGCTGCATAAGCCTGTTAATCTTGGTTGTGGAAGTGGTGTCAGTATCAAGCAGCTTGCTGAGGCGGTGGTTGCGGCTGTCAACCCGAAACTAAAATTGGAGTGGGATGTGACTAAGCCAAATGGGGATCCCAAGCGAATTTTAGACACAGCTCGCCTGCAGCAGTCCGGCTATCGTCTTCAAGTCGATTTGCCGACGGGCATTCGACGTGTCGTCGATTGGTATCGTCATAGACCCGAAGACTTTCAGCGTCCCAGTTATTTCTGATATTCTAGCTAAGAGGTACGGGCTGTCTTTTGGAGAAGGCTCCTGCTTTAAAGCCAGCACCACGTTTTAATAAATTCACCAAAAGCACAGGTCTGTTTCGCTGCTGCGATTTATTGTCAAAAGAGCCGTGAAACAGATTGCCATGCATAAAGCAGGCGTCACCTGGTTGAAGGTTAAGGGCAANAGCTTCGTTNTTNGGNAGTTGNTNGATTTCGATATANTGATCGAGTACGCCGCTGGACAGGTCCGCTTTGTTTTTGGATCTCATGCTGTTTAGGCGATCGATCACAGTTTGNCCNATNACTTTTAANAGATAGCTNTATCTTTTTTTNACCTGAACGACTCCTTTGCNGTGTGAACCTGGGTAGAGAAACAANGTGCCATTTTCACGATCGACTGGCTCTAAGGGAATCCATACGGCTAAAAGGGCATCCTCGGGTTGAGCTTGATTGAAGTAGTTATCTTGATGGGGAAGAAACCCCTTTGTGCCCGGAGGATTCAGGAAAACTTGTGAATGAAGCAGGTCGACNTCGCCCTGAAGAATTTGGGCCGCAANCTCAGGAAGCTGCGANTTTTTGAGAATATCGACTAACCAGGGGAAGCTTCGATGGGGCATCAAGAAGCTGTTTTTTTGAGTGAGAAGTCCTTTTCGAGATGAGCTATCGAGATCTTGAATGAGCTTGTAAACTTGGCTTTGTTGATTGCTGTCTAGAAGGCCGTTTTGAAGGTGATAGCCGGACTTGTAGTAGCTTTGAAGTTCCTCAGAAGATATCGAATTTTTCAAATGACCTCACTTTATCTGGTCGGCTAAGGTAATATTGACACGTCGGAGGTGTAGAATCAAAATCTGTCTATTTATCCCAATGCTTAACGAAATCGTTGGTCTTAAAGAGATTATGCCACGCATTAACTTGGATTGGGTTGATGAAGTGATCGCGGTAGATGGGTCATCGACGGATGGTTCTCCGGAGTTTTTAAAACAGCATTATCCTAAGATTAAAGTGTTGCAGCAAAAGTCNAAGGGGATATGCGGGGCCTATTGGGAGGCCTTTGATGCGATGGAAAGCGACGCGATGATCGCTTTTAGCCCCGACAATAATTCGATTCCAGAGCTGATACCGGATGTTGTTACNAAGCTTCGTGAGGGTAACGACTTGGTTGTAGTATCTAGATACATCGAGGATGCAAAAAGCGATGATGATGATATCGTGACGGCGTTTGGAAATTGGATGTTTACAACCATGGTGAATGTCTTNTTCCGGGCCCGATTTTCAGACGTTTTGGTGATGTTTCGTGGGTTTACGAAGCGTCTGGTTGTCGAGACGCAGATGCANCGCGAAACCACGCCAACCTTTGAGATCCTGTTGAATATCCGTGCAGCCATTTTCAAGCGAAAGACCTGCGAGATTCCAGGCAGNGAACCTGTTCGGCTTGGAGGGGTTCGGAAGATGTCGCCACTTTACAATGGGTCGACGGTTTTGATTTTAATCATCAAAGAATTCTTTACACAGTTTAAGCGTCGACGTGCCCTAAAGGCCGAAGTTTAGGGCTGATTTACTTTTTGGTACAATTCGATGTACAGGTCTCCGGACTCAAATCGTTTGATCGATTTGAGCTTCTTTTCTGCCAGCAGCTCGTCGGCAAGATCGCGAATGACCTGGTCNGTTAAAGANCCAGCCAGAATATATTCAAAATGAATCGATCGAAGATATTGATCCCGCTGAGGTCCATCTTCCGGAAGGTCAAAGTAATGAAGTTCATCGTATCCTTCGATGGGNTGGGTTTTGTTGACGTAGCCAATTTCAGGGACTCGGAACATATTTGGAAAAGGCCAGCCAGTCAGTATTGGTTTTTCGATATTCATCTGGTCAAGGTACCAGCCCATTTGCGAGGAAAGGGAGGTGACAGTCCGGTAGTTTTCCAAGCTTTCTTGCGGGTACCCGTCGTCAACCTGGTAGTAGTAGGCAAAGCCAACGGGTAAGATGAGGCAGGCGGCGATGGTGGACATGAATCGAGTTCGAAAAAGTAGAAAGACCGCTAGAATCTGAAAGGGAAGGATAAGCTGGTAGTACCGAAGAATGGATCCATTATCAAAGGCAAGGAACAATATGAACGCGAGGCACACAAGCCCTAACCCAAGCAGGTAGAAAGCGACAGTCGATTTGTCCGGGCGTTTTCGGGCGAAGAACGAAAGGCACCCGACCGCCAGTAGTCCGGTTAGAATCCACTTGCCCTGAGCGTAGAAGGTCAACAGACTTCCGTTTCTCATCCCGTGACCTAGAAAGTTGTCCCAATTGAATCGTCCCTCAGCGAAGGTTTGATGGGCGAAGACATTGCCGCTAAAAAACTGAAGATAGCCCATAAATGAAAGTACCGATAGAAACGGAAGCCCTAAAAGGACCCAGTCTTTGATGCCTTGTGGGCGGCGAAGGCCAAAATTCAGGGCTGAAAAAGCGATTGTCGTCTGTCGAAGCCATCCTAAGCTGAATCCGAAGAGAGCTGTCGCTACAGGGTGTTTTGTAAAGTAGCAATAGACGTAGGCCATTAAAAAGGGCAAGGCCAGGACTTCGCCGAGGTAGCGGTCGCTGAGGTAGTACTGGGTCGGATTAAGGCTGAAGCACAGGCATGTAAGAATAGCTGGATAGGTCGGAATAAATCGCCGAGAAATCAGGTAAAGTAAGCTGGTGCTGACGGCCGAACTAATGAGCGCGTGAAACTTCAAGACCCATGGGGCAAAGCCTAATATTTTCACAGCGAAATAGGTGATCAGCTGGGCACCGAAAGGATTGAAGGTAAAGGTCTCGGGGTAATCAAGTAATCCCAGTCCCTTCCAGTAAAGATTTAGTACGGGCATTCCGTAGACGTCGATTTCATCCCAGTGAAGCGGGCTATCTAGCCACGCTACTTTGGTCAGAATAACGAAAAGGGCGAGGGACCAAGCAATGTCCGTGTCAGATAACTTCGAAAGGTCGGCTTTTATTTTTAAAGTAAAATGGGTCAGTTTTGTCATTGTCGAAGACCAGTTTACGGTCAGTCGTGGACAAGATCAAAGATTGGTTTTAGCTTAAAAACAAGGTTTTGATCTTTTATTAACAGGGCGGTTCGTCGATGAGGATATCTTAGTGAGCGACTTAGTAACAGGTGCTAGCTCAGGCCTTGGTCAGTTCCTTGCCCGTCAGCTGGGGGCGACAGCTGGTACTCGTGAAAGTCTACCTGAAATCCTTTCTGGAGGTCGAGGCTTCGACCGTATCATTCACTGCGCATCGGTTTCTCGCTTTGACTCATCTTTAAGCGAACTGACGGAATCAAATATCGAGCTGACCGATCGGCTGTTGAATGTGTCGCACAAGCGATTCGTCTTTATTTCTACAATCGATGTCTACCCGGACCGACCGGGGAATCGTTTTGATGAGGACTTCGAGCTGCCGGACGACCTTAATAGTTACCGATCGGCTTATGCTTGGAGCAAAGCGATGGCAGAAAAGCTGGTGTTAAACCGAGCTCAAAAGCCCTTGGTTCTTCGTCCGACAGCTTTGCTGGATTCAAGTTACAAAAAGCTTGGAACGGCCTTAAAGATTGTTACAAATCAGAAAGTCCGGATTGCGAAGGGCTCTGTAGCAGATTGTGTTCCATATCGGCTTTTATACGAAATTATTCAGCACTCGTCGCAACCGATGGGTATCTATAATGTTGCTAGCTCGAAGGCTTACCCGATTGAGCAGGCATCTGAAGATTTTGCCTTTACCGCAGGATATGGGGAATATCTGTATCGAACTCCGGAAGCCGATGTGACAAAGCTTCAATCTTTATTGGGGCGAGGATTGGCAACGACGAAAGCTTATTTGGATGAATATCAAAATGGCCTTTTGGAGTCCCGTTGAAATCAGCATGGCTACGGATCAGCATTGTCTTTTTGAATGTTCTTCTTGTGATGGCTGGGGCTCTGGTTGCTATTGATCAGCTTCCCTTTTGGGTGCAATCACAGGATGATTCAGGCCGATGGCATGTGTTTGCTTTAGGAGGGTCTACGACCTACGGAGATCCCTTTGATGCCAGTCCCAACTTCACGGCATTAGCCTTGAGGCATCTAGGAATTGAAGATGACAACGAAGCTAAGCTACACTTGTTTGCTGGCCCGGCTTTAACCCTTGAGCAAAACTTGCTTAAGCTGAAGGATCATTTGATGTACCGGGCTCCGAAACATGGCGTGATAGTTTTATATACCGGTGTGAACGAGTGTTTTCGTGAAGACAAGACCTATTGGATGTTTAGGTATGGTCTTCATCGAGTCCCCTTGTTTTATCATATCGTTAATGTTTGGAATCGTTGGACGAAGAAAAACCTTGTTGAGGGCGTCAATTCACTGGGGGTGTTCGAGGCGCAGTACCGCGAAGTTTTTAGGATTGCACGCCGGCATGGATACAAAGTGATTACAGTTAAGCCAGCCGGAAATATTTATGACTATGAACCGGATGCTTCGCCGTGGTCCAGCGTCAGCCGTCGACAGGTTGAGGAGCTTTTAGCGCAAGGTCCTGATGCGATATTTGATCAGTTGCCAGCCTATCGAGCTCAAGGAAATGAAAATTTTTTGAAGTTCGTTTATGCTAAGTCACTAGAGAATTCTGGTCGTGAAGCTGAAGCTCATCAGGCCTATATTGAGGCTGCTGACTATCACTGTTCTTATGTTCCGAATCAAGCGAAACGCCAGGTCGTCCACAATATATCGGCTGAAAATGGGGTGACAGCCATTGACGCTTGGACTTTGATTGAATCAGTCAGCCCAACAGGAAGACTGGATCAAGGTGCTTTTTTTGATGCACACCATCCTCGGCTTGAAGGTGTGTATGAGATCTCAGTTCAGGTGGCAAAGCAAATGGCTTCAGTCCTTGATAGGACAATGGAAGTGTTTCCTATCTCGAGTGTCCTTTCTGAGGAGTTCAACAAGAAAAAATGGAATTCGATCTGGTTTACTAGGGCACTCTGGTACGCGACGAATATGCTGAAAAGCTCGACTGGCTATGCTGACCGGCGGGCCTTGTTTGCGAGTGAGTACTTGGACCAATATCATCCTGAGGATGAGCGACGACACCAGTTAAAGAAGTATCTTGAAATTGTGATTTCTCTTCATCGGGGGTTGTGTTCTCAGGCCAAGGATCGGCTGCTTGCTTTTCAAGGGGGCGCTCAACTTTGGAGCAATGTGTTTGAACTGGAAGGGCACTCGCAGAAGATGGCGGAGTCGACCTTGTTCTATGCACAACAATGCCGTTGGAAGCCGTCTTTGCTGACTAGTCTTCAAAATTTGTCGGCTCAGTTCCAAGCTCCTTAAGGTCATTATACGAAGGGATCTCCCAAACGCCCTCTTGCAATGGGATTTTCATGGGGTATTTGTTCAAGGCTAATTCTAGATCGATTCTTTCCGAAGGTTTGTGTGATTCGTAGTCCACGATAAATTTGTGGTGGGGGAAGGCATTTCTTGAGACATCCAGTTTATCAGCTGTCCAGGCCCAGCCGTTTGCGATGGCGTGATAGAAACGGTCTGGGTGTTCAAGGTCTTTAAGCTGTGCCAAAGGCCAACGATCCCCAAGCATATAGACGCAAAATTTCGGGCAATCGAAAACGGCGGAATGATAGTATCTTTTTGCGGCTAGGGCTTCGGCGTTTCTTGGGCCCATCTTCTCCTGGCTCCAGGGGCGTAGAAGGCTGCAAAAGTAAAGGCATACCAGCAATGTGAGCCAGTCACGACGAATGGTCCACTGTACACCTAAAGCGACGAAAGCGAAGTAGATCAGGTAAAAGGCGCCAAAGTAACGTCGGTATGAAAGGAGCTCGACATTTAAAACGTAAAGTAACACCAAATGAGCCAAAAACAAGGGGAGTAGAGCAAGGAAGGCCGTTCGATTTTTTAAAAAGCAGTAAGCGGTTCCAGCGATAAGAAAGGCTGTGCCCCAATTTTCCATCGGCATGTTGTAGAAGTGGCTAAACAGGGCATCAAGGCGGTCTCGTAGTGGTTCGTAGATCTGGACTCCCATATCTTCATGGGTTTCGGAAAATCGACTTAAAAACGAGCCTCCTCTCGAGCGTAGGCTGTAGTAAACGGGGCCAATGGCAGAAATAAGGCCCGGTGCGAGGCAAAGGGTCAGCCAGGACTTAGAAGTCATCTTATTTCGAAAAGAGGGTAAGAAGGGGAGCATGATAAGGATGGATGCAAAGTAAAAGTAGCTTTGACTGCGAATGCTTAAGGACCAGCCGAAGCTTGCTATAGCCAGCCAAAACCATCGCTTCGAATGGCGAAAGCTTTTGGCTTCTTCCACTTTTAGGCAGGAAACTAGCCCTAGCAGTAGTAGGCATAGGGCAACAATGTTGGTGTTGATATCGTTTCCAACCATTAAAGCGTAGCGCGAACTAAGAAACATCAGTCCGGCGCCGATGGCTACAGCGGGCGGCCATCGAAGCATGATGAGTGTTTTGATGAAAAGGGTTGTGGCTCCGGCACCGAAGATGGTGCAAATCATTCGAAGAGCGTACTGAAAGTCCAAGACGCCGAGATCGAATAGGCTCCAGGCCTTATACACAAGATGAAGTGGAACAACGAAGCCGAATCGTCCCAACAACAAGCTGGGCTCGTTCATGACTATGGTTGAATGCATAACCATATAGTCGAAGTCCCAGTGGAATTGAGCTCGGTTTTGCCACAATAGGACCCAGCTGAATAAGAAGGTGCTTACCCAGAAAAGTCGTTTTTCGACGAGATTTCGAAACAGGTTTTCGCTGAATTCCAGGTGCTTAAGAAAGGATCCCATTTAACCCCTCTATGAAACCCTGGATCTTATCTTCGCAAAGGCTAGGGTAGTTGCCGACGTAAACGGCGTAGTTATGTACATGCTCAACATTGGGGAAATCAGCTAAATCAATTGGGCCAAGGCGCTTTTGGATAAACGGTTGGCGCAGCATGTTTCCGCCTCCGGAGGTCCCTTGACGGAACTCGATATTTTCTGAATGTAAAAAGGCTTTCAGGCGAGTCATCGCTTGGTCTTTCCATTTTTGTGACTGATTTGGGTTTAGCATGATAACGAAGGCGTAGTTGGACATTCCTTCAAACCGAAAATCAGTATAAAAGGTGTCCGAGTTTAATTGGCTGTAGAGCTGAGTCGCATTTTTGTTTCGACGATCGATTCTTTCGTCAAGGCTTGTCAGCTGGTTCAGACCCAGTACAGCATTGAGTTCTGTGCTTCTGACATTCAGTCCGAGGTGGGTGAAGATAAAGTCCTGGTTAAGGTCGGGGCGCTCGGACTTAAAGGCCTCTTGGGCAGACGTGGTAGCGGCCTCGCGTAACAGGCCGTGGCTACGTATACGGCGACACAAATCATAGAAGTCATCATCGCTGGTTGAAATCATCCCGCCTTCAATGGTTGTCATATGATGGGCATAGTAAAACGAAAAGTTCGAAGCGAGCCCGAGGGTACCCAGTTTCTGATTTTTGTAGGTGGCTCCGTGGCTTTCACACACATCCTCAATCAATGGAAGTTCTAAGGTTTGAAGAAGGACTTCCATGGTTTCGGTCATACCGGAAAAACCAAGGATATGTGTCAGTAGTACGGCAAGGGTGTTTGGCGTTTTAGCTGTTTCAAGCAGGCTGGGGGACATGGCTAAAGTCTTGAAGTCGATGTCGATAAATCGAGGCTTGAATCCGGCTAAAAAAATAGACGCGATATCAGACGACCAGTTTAGGGGTGAGGTGATGACCTCGCCTTGGCGAGGTAGGTTCATCTTTTCACTAAGAGCCAGTAAGGTGACCAGGTTTGCAGAAGACCCAGAATTGACAAAAACCGAGTGTCGATGGCCTAGCCACTTAGACCATGCGGCTTCAAAGGCCTGAACCTGAGGCCCTTGAGTGAAGCGGTCTGTGCCCTGCAAAAAGTCGCAAAGCTTGTTTATGTCATCTTTTCCGATATTATTTTCCATTAAGGAGATATTTAGTGGCATACGATCCTGCTTCAAAATTAGATCTTCCTGTCCTTGTCTTATGCGGTGGGGACGGAACTCGGTTACAGAGTTTGGGTCTGGATGTGCCAAAGCCCCTTGCGCCAATTCAAGGAATTCCCTTCTGTGACTATATTGTGGAAAAGCTGAAGCGTGAAGGGTTTAGTCGAATCATTTTTCTAGTTGGCCGTCAGCACCTGCTGTTTGCAGAGTATCTGCAAGGCTCGTCTGTCGAACACCTGACAAGTCAGCACAAACTGGGGACGGGCGGAGCCGTAAAGCACGCTTTTGAGCAGCTCAAGTTACAGAGGGCTTTGGTCATCAACGGAGACACCTATTTTCGTTACCCGCTATCGCGATTTGCACGTCAGGCAACCGGCCTGATGGACGAAGGCTCGCTGTCCGTTGTCGTTGCTAGTATTTTAGTCGATACAGACAGCGAGGCGGGGCGTCTTTCTGTGCGGGAAGATGGCTGTGTTGAAGCTTGGATCCGTAGTCGAGATAAAGAGATGCGGCTTGTTAATGCTGGAGCGTATCTTGTTGGTGAAACCGCTTTTTCGGAGCTTATTGAGGATTCAAAATTTTCATTGGAAGACGACGTTTGTAAGACTCTGATTTCGTCATCGCTGTTAGGGGCGGCACAAATTGAAGGTGAGTTCATTGATATCGGCGTACCTGGTACCTATCAAGAGGCTCAGGCTTTGATACCGAGGTGGCATCAGGATGACCTTACTTGACGTGAAGGCTGGTGTTGCAAAGGCGCCAGTAGAAAATTTTTACTAGAAGACGGTAACCAATCCGCCAATCGTTGACGGTCGAAATCTCGTCCACGGACTTCCATTGTATTGGCACAAACCTAAATGAAACTTTGCTGCTAAGAAGATAAAGTAAAATATCGATATCGAAGGCGGCGTGTGAGTCGAGGCGGTGGATCAATTTGTCAGGCAAGGCACTTAGTTGATACAGGTTCAGGCCGGATCCTATGTCGTGTACGATACGAAAAAAAAGCAAAGACATCAGCCAGTTAAAACACAGGTTTACGAATCGTCGAATAGCAGAGTAGTTCGTCAGGGAAGCCCCTTTCATGAATCGTGCACCGAGCTGTGTCGCTGTGTTGCTGGACAAGTTTAGAATCATTTTTTCGGCATCTTGAATGTCGGCCTGATCATCGCCGTGAAGGATTAATAAATGAGTGTATCCTTCAGACTTTGCCTTTAAAGAAGCCTTTTTGAAGCTTCCACCTAAGCCAAGATTCGTTGGGTTTTGCTGAGCTTGAATGTTGCTCAGTTGATTTTTCTGAACAAATTCTTGTGCGACAGCAAACGTTTTGTCCTGGCTGCAGTTATCTAAGACCAACACGTCCAATTCGGAAATAACGAGGCTGCTTTGTACGCCAGAAAGAGTACGCTGAATTTGGTCTTCGCAGTTGTAGCAAGGAACAAAAACAAGAGGCTTGGTCATCCGTTGGCATCCGTAGAAGTTCGAATCGCTCGAGGTTTTATATTTGCCGCCTCGTCGCCGAAAATTTTTTGAAGTTTGCTGGATAGAAACTTGTAGTCACAGGTTAAACACGAGGCGTGGGCCGTGTTGCGATCCAGGCATTGCCGAACTTCGCTTAAGTGCTTGGATTGGTTCAGGATCTGCTTTACGGGGGTTTGGTTGAGGTTACCCAAGGGTTTCTGGCTGGTGTTGATTATGCATTGCCGGACATTGCCGTAGACATCCACGACGACTCCGTTTTTTGGCCAAAAGCAGTCCTTGTAGTTCCAGTTTGGAATGCCCTTTATATCCGCTTTATAGGGCTTTAAGGTTTCTAAAAGCTCGTCGGTAAACTGATGTTTGTTGTCTTGGTCTTCGTTCCAGTTCTGAGCCAGGTTAATGCGTACCGAGGACAAATCGTATTGATCCTTCAGTTGGTACATTTGGGGAAGGTCCATGTGGTTTTCTGGGGTCAGAGTGAAGTTGATATGAAGCTTGGTCTTTCTGGTCTCGGTGGAAGTCAGTTGTTTTAACTGGTCCAAGCTATTGATCAGTTTGTCCCACTTGGCGCCGACACGCTGACGCTCGTAGTTGGTGGGTCCCCCATCAATCGATAAATAGACCATATCTGAAAGCTGTATTGACGGGATCAGTGGTGTCTTATCGACCTTATATTGGAGGTTTGTTGCAATAATGACAAAAGCCTTAGGGAAAGCTTTTCTTAGGCGCTCAAGCAGCCGATCAAATTTGGGGTGCATCATGGGCTCGGACAGGCCTTCAAATTTGATGGTATCGATCGGGCAGCCCTGAAATTGCGACAGGTAGAAGTCGAATTCCTGCTCTGTAAGCAGTTTCTTTTGGCGATAGCCAAGTTCGACAAGGCGGTCCCGGTTGCAGGTGATACAATGTAAATTACAGGTCGAATTTGGCTCGATCATCAGGTAAGTTAAATTTTCGTAGTGCATCTTTAACCCCGACGGTACTGCTCGTCGTCATCTTCACCAATTCGATTCGTGATGTCAAACTGGGGCACTACAAGAGGCGGAAAAGTGTCTGAAGAAAAAAATGAGCAATCAGGTTATGTCGAGCGTGCCGTAGAAATGCGTCAGCGCTTAAACCAGGTGTCTCCTTCGTTTTGTCTGGCGAAGTGGGCTCAGGTCAGTATTCATCTGACGACCGGGTTAACTCAAAGTTGCTATCATCCGCCGACACATAAAATTCCTTTGGAAGGGCTTAAGGAAAACCCTTCTCAGTTGCATAATACGCCGCAAAAAATTGAAGAGCGCCGGGAAATGAAATCGGGGACTCGACCAAAAGGGTGCGAGTATTGCTGGCGGATCGAAGATGCTAAAGGGGACCATCTGAGTGATAGGCACTACCGGAGTGGGGAGCCCTGGGCCGCTGAGATGTTTGACGAGGTTGTTGCGAAGCCCTTTGATTATCCGACGGTGCCTCGGTACGTCGAGGTCAATTTCAATCAGGCATGTAACCTGAAGTGCTCCTATTGTTCGCCACACCTAAGCACAACCTGGGCAAAAGAAATTCGTAAGCATGGCGCCTACCCAACCGAGACGCCTCACAACGACATGGAAAGTCTTAAAAAAAGTGGGCTTATGCCTATCCCGCCGAATGAACCGAACCCGTATGTCGATGCTTTTTGGGAGTGGTGGCCGACTCTTTATCCCACTTTAAAAACCTTTCGGATGACTGGTGGTGAGCCCTTAATCGACCCGAACACATATCGTGTATTGGATTGGATTCAAGAAAATCCAAATCCCGAGCTTGAATTGGCGATCACCTCTAACTTTTCGATGAAGCCTGAGGCTTTGGAAAAGTTTCTTTCTATCATTGCGCCGATCAAGGAAAAGGGGCATTTGAAAAGCTTTATGTTATTCGTCAGTGTTGACACTATCGGTGAGCAGGCTGAATACATCCGGAACGGTTTAGACTTCAACTATATGTGGTCAAATGTAGAACGGTACCTCACTGAAGTTCAGACGGGTATGGTGACTTTTATTAGTACGTTCAACAACCTAAGCGTTGTTCGGTTTAAAGACTTCTATGACAAGGTCATTGATCTGCGTGCTCGTCATAATACGAATTTCGGGCGGGTATATCTTGATACGCCGATCCTAAGATATCCGATTTGGCAATCGATCTATGTTTTGCCACCCTCTTACTTGGCTTATATGTATCAGACTCAGTTTCATATGGAGGAAAAAGCCAGTCAGTTGCAACCGGACTTGTACGGCGCCCGCGATACCGAGCTGAATCGTTTTCGCCGTTTATGTAGTGTGATGGCGGGTGAGAACCCGTACAGCGATGAAGAGATTCAGTTGCATCGAGGGAACTTTTTCCGTTTTTTTAGCGAGCATGATCGCCGCCGCGGTACGGACTTTTTAAAGACCTTTCCCGAGATGGAGGATTTTTGGAGTTTGTGTCAGGACGCGGCTAAGCAGCGCGACACAAATAGAGGGCAATAAAGTGTTTGGTGATAAGGCGCGCATCGACGAGATGCTAGAAAAATTAAACCGCGTTTCACCCACTTTTTGTGGAGCCAAATGGCTGCATGCAACGATTCATTTAGGGTCCGGAGAAACGCATTCTTGTTATCTGCCGCCCGTTCATAAAATCGAGCCTGAAAACCTTATTGATAATCCTGGTGGATTACATAATACGCCTGAAAAAATGGAACAAAGACAGCAAATGATGAAGGGTGAAAGGCCCTCTGGTTGTCATTTGTGTTGGGCCGCTGAAGATGATCCCAATGTGGACTATAGTGATCGACAGTTGAGAAGCGTTGACGATTGGATTATGCCGCATCTTGATCAGCTTGTTGAAGCTCCTCTTGAAAAGCCGGTCTATCCGACCTATTTGGAAATCTCTTTTTCAAACAAGTGCAATTTTAAATGTTCTTATTGTTCGCCACAGTTTTCGACGTCCTGGAAAGCCGAGATTGATAAATTCGGGCCCTATAAATTAACGGAAGGTCCTTATCTACACGAGTCTCACTACCGGCTTCCCCTAAAACCGGATCAGCACAATCCATACGTCGAGGCCTTTTGGCAATGGTTGCCGGATTTGTACCCTCATTTACAGTATCTTCGGGTGACAGGTGGTGAGCCGCTGATCGTTGACGATACCTATAAGCTTTTGAACTGGATTGGGGATCATCCCAACCCGAATTTGGTTTTGTCGGTGAATTCTAATTTTGGTTTGCCGGAAAAGTATCAAAAGAAGCTATTTGCAGATCTAAAAAAGATTGAGGCGGCCAAAGCGGTTCGATCCGTTGATATGTTCACCAGTGTAGATACCTACGGGGCTCACGCAGAATACCTTCGAACCGGAATGGATTTTTCAGAATTTGATAAATCCATTCGCGAGTACCTGACTGAATTTTCAAGTAGCTCATTGTCAATTATGTGTACCTTTAATGCGTTGAGTGTGATCGGTTTCGGTGACTTTTTACAGTGGTTACTAGAGCTTCGGCGAACTTTCCACAACGGAACAAGACGAGTCTATATCGACACGCCTCATTTAAATGGGCCTAGTTACCTAAACGCCAAGACCTTGACTCCAAGGTATTGGAAGCTAATGGAGCAGCATATTGCCTTCTGCGAGGCTCATTTGGTGGATAACGAAAAGCAAGCCGGTTTTACGGCGGCCGAAGTCGCAAGGCTTCGTCGAGTGTTGTCATTTATGAAGAACATTCCTAGTCCGGATTGGCTGACCACGGCACGACGTGATTTTTATTTCTTTTTTAAAGAGCACGATCGTCGACGAAGGACGTCTTTTCTAGATGTTTTCCCAGAGATGGAAGATCACTGGGAAATGTGTCGGCAGTTTGTCGAATTGTAGGGGGTAAAGTGAAGCGGGTACTAATCACTGGAGCTCTTGGGTCCTGTGGATCTTATCTAGCCGAGCATTTAGTTGATCAAGGGTATGAGGTCGTAGGGTTAGCAAGGCGGTTAGGAAGTCGTTCTCACGCGAACTTGGAAGCGGTTAAAGGTCTCATTTCGCTGGTCGACTGTGACTTGTGTGATCATAAAACCTTAGACTCTATTTTTGAAAAAACACCTTTTGATGGTGTCTTTCATGTTGCTAGCTTTGCACATGTTGATCGTTCGTTTCAGTCGCCATCTGAGCCCATGCAGAATAATATCCTAGGGACATTAAACCTGCTTGAATCTATTCGTAAGTATCAACCTCGGACCAGACTGATGTTATGTAGCTCTTCGGAAGTCTATGGAACAGCTAGCAGTGGCTCAGAAAAAATGGCGGAAGATCGGCCGATTCGACCGATCAATCCCTATGCGGTATCAAAGGCCACTCAAGATCACCTTGGGTATAGCTATCATATTATGTATGGATTGGATGTCGTTACCACGCGAGCCTTTAGTTATATTAATCCTCGCCGTTCGAACCTGGCTGCCAGCGCCTTCGCTCGTCAGATCGTCGAAATTGAAATGGGGAAACGTACCCGGTTAGAGCATGGTAACCTTGATTCGGTTCGATCTTTCTTGGATGTCAGAGACATCGTTGCAGCCTATCGGCTCTGCTTTGAGCTTGGGGTGTCCGGAGAGGCATACAATATTGGTTCTGATGTGGCCGTGTCCATCCAGCAGCTTCTTCAAGCGCTGATAGACCTGTCGTCGTCGACCATTTCGACTTGGCAGGATCCAGATCGCCTCAGGCCTTCGGATATCTCGTTTCAGATTCCGGATGTGTCCAAATTTCATCGATTGGCTCCGGACTGGAAACCCAAGCACAGCCTGGTGGAAAGCCTGACTCATTTATTGAATCAGTTTCGCTTGCAAGAAAGTCGCTAACCTCAACGCAAGGGAAGTAGGTTGTCCTTATACCACTTCAAGGTTTTTTCGATCCCGGATTCCAGCGATATTTTTGGTTCCCAGTTAAACAACTCTTTTGAGTGGTTGATATCTAAAGCTAAGTGGTTGCCGATGGACGGTTGGGATGTATCGTATTCAATCGGAAGGTTTTTTCCGCTTGCTGTGACGACTTGTTCAACCATGGACTTTATCGAGTGCGCTTTTCCAAGTCCGACATTGGCAAGTTCAAATTGAGAGTTTTGACCGAGGCACTTTTGGAGGAACTCTGATAGGTCGTCGATGTGTAACCAGTCTCTGGTTTCGGATCCATCGCCCCAAACAACCACATTTTTAGCCTGCGGATCCATGACCTTGTCGATGGTGGCGGCGAAAACATGGGATTTTTCGGACAGAAACTTATCATGAGGGCCGTAAATATTCGAATGTCGAAGAACAGTGAACTTCGTTTGGCTTTTGCCAGCGAAGAAGCGGCACATGTTCTCGCTGTAGACCTTCGTCCAGCCAACGCCATAGTAGCGATCCAAAATATCTCCGTTAAAACCAGATTCTTTTACGGGCTCGGTACTAGATGGGTACATAACCGTACAGCTTAGAAAAATCAGATGGGGTAACTTTTGTTCGGCAGCGGCACGGAATAGGTAGGAGTTCATCACGGCATTGTCTGTGACATGAAGCCAAGGGCTGTTGACGATATCTTTGGCCCCAGATGTTGTTGCGGCACAGTGAATAGCTGCGTCGAAGGCTCCTAGGTCAAGGGACCCATAAGACTTTGGGTCGCGCAGGTCACAGTCTATCTCGGAGATACCCTCGATACCTAAGGGGTCTCTTGTAAACCGAGCCGCTGTCACTTCAAAACCTTTTTGACGGCTAAAAAACAGGGTCAGGTTTTTTCCGATAAAGCCCGTCGCTCCAAGGATTAGCAGTTTCATAATGGGCTCCTTTGTGTTGAAAAATTCGAAGAATCTCTTAGTATTCTAATAAGATGGCCTTGGACTTACAAAGCTTTGTCGAAAGATGCTACCACGTGCGATATGGCGAGGAAGTTGTCTGTCGGGAATACAAAAACAATCAGATTAAAATGCCTGTACACCTTAGCTTGGGTGAGGAGCTTTGGTGCGCTTTATTGGCCGAGGCCTGTCCTGGGGCAAGATACTTTGGGACCTACCGATCTCATGGTCTTTTTTTAGCATTATCGAAAGACCCTGAACCATTCTTTAGAGAGATGCTGTCTTTACCAAGTAGTCCTAGTAAGGGACGAGCTGGAAGTATGCATCTGTTTTTGCCAGAAAAAGGTTTGGTATGGACCTCTGCTGTGGTTGGATCGACGATCTCTTTAGCTGTGGGGGACGCACTGGCTAACGCCATGCAGGGAAACCTTCAAGGTTTAAGTGTTTGCCACTTCGGTGATGGGGCGATGACGGCAGGAACATTTTGGGAATCTTTAAATTTTTCGAAACTCAAGAAGCTGAATATCTTGTTTGTCGTCGCAGATAACGGGTTGGCCATTCATAATCAGAGCCACAGTGGATTTGATCTTGATAGGTTGGCTAAGGCTTTTGATCTTCCTATTTTCGAAGATAGCGAGGGGCGGGCCTGGTCCACAGAAGCTGGTTATAGCCAGTTCACTAAATTTTTGTCGCAGCCAGGTCCAAAAGTCTTTCGATATCGTTATCATCGCATGAAGCAGCATGTGGGGGTTGTTGAGGATTACGACCTTGGCTACCGTCATCGACCTGAAGACCCTTTTCAAAGTGATAGCTTAAAATCCGTTTCACAGACCTTTGATCAATGGCTGGGCTTAGAACACCACCAAGAACTGAAGCTTAAAATCCAAAAGGCTTGTGATCAGTCCTACGAAAGCCTTCTGAAGGAGCTGCCATGCTAATGAGGTTTCCAGAGGCCATTTCGAAGACTCTTGAAGTCGCAATGGAGCAGGATTCGAGTGTGTTTTTGTACGGTTGTGATGTCGGGGACCATACGGCGTCCTTTGGGTCGACCCTGGGGCTACGAGACAAGTTCGGAAAGGATCGAGTCTTTAGTACGCCCATCTCGGAAGAGTCCATGTTAGGCGTGGGGATCGGTGCGGCTATGAACGGGATGCGTCCAGTAAATATTCATATTCGTGCTGACTTTCTTTTGTTGGCGATGAATCAGCTGATAAATATGGCAGCAACTATCGAAGATATTTCAAGTGGGTTGATGCATGTTCCTTTAACCGTTCGGGCTATTGTCGGTCGAGGTTGGGGGCAAGGAGCTCAGCATTCAAAGTCTATTCATTCGTTGTTGTCACATTTTCCTGGGTTGGAAGTGTTTGTGCCGACAGGGCCCCAGTCTGCTCATGACCTTTTATTGCATTCTATTTATTCAGATCAACCATCGATTATTTTTGAGCATCGTTGGCTTTATGATATCTCGGCCGAGGTGCAGTTGCAGGATCGTCCGAAGCCCTTGGAGGATATTCAATGGCATCAACTGCACCACGGCGATGATTTAACGATTGTTGCCTGTGGTTGGATGGCCATCGAGGCCTTGCATGCGGCCAAGGCTTTAGCTGGTCAAGGGGTTCAGTGTGATGTCTTCGCCTTGCATGACCTAAAGCCAAATA
>NYZX01000025.1 GCA_002686065.1 Pseudobdellovibrionaceae bacterium
CGATAAGGAAACATGGAAACAGAGCATATCGACCAAAATCCAGCCGCAGACCGAATGACCCTTCTTTGCGTTGATAACAACCAAGAAGTCCTAGACATGGTACAAGTGCTTCTAAAGAAGTCTTTTGATGTCATCACAGAAAGCTCATCTTCAAAAGCCCTTAGCGTCGCAAAACACACCCGGCCCGATGTCATCTTGCTTGATTTAAATATGCCTCATATTAGCGGCAGTGAAATCCTTCGAACACTGAAAGAAGACCCAACCACCGAACTGATTCCAACCATCTTTCTAACCGCCGAGCGAGGTCTTGATTGGCAAAAGCACCTACACGATCAAGGTGCCGTTGGATATATTCAAAAACCAATCAACCCTAAAACCTTTTTGAACGATCTCGAACAGATCGTTATCAACTTAAACCTGACCGTTTCATCCAGTGATGGTCTTAAAAAGTCATTCATCGGTTTCAGTAAAGAACAAAAGTATCGTCAGCTTGAAGACGAAACCTCGGCAATCCTAGACACGGGAAAACCCGTTATCATTATCAGCGCAGACAACGGCGACACCTTTTTCCAAAACGCGCCGTCCCTTTACGATGCCTTGCTATCTAATCAACTGCGATACCTGAGGGTTAAATCGACATTGATCTTACGACTTCCACACCTTGACGATACCCGCCCGCTGAAAGCCGAGCTGGAACGTCTTGCTGAAGGAAACCTCAAAGAATTTCACGTGGTCATCGACGAACCGACCGCCTTGTTTGACCAGCAGCGAATCAAACTATCTACAGCACCGGCTCAAACACTTCGTGACCTTATCCACGGGCACTTCGGCTCCGCCTACTTCTACTTCTTACGTGGTAAAGACAGTGCCAGCCAAAACCTGACCTCAGAGCTTGCCTCAATCATGACTGACTAGATCCTTGACACCTCAAGCGATCCCCACAGGCACCTTTGGAGTTTTCCTAAAATTGAGCGCTGTAAAAAGGTGATTCTTCAGTTTTTCGTCAAGACCAGGCAGATCCGGCTGGCCGAAATAGACACTTTTTACCATTTTTACCAAGGAGCCCTGCAAGCTAAGTTCATTTTTCCTAGCGACAACTCGGCGCCCTCATTCTGTGCTAGTATTCGCTCATGAAATGGATACTCCCCCCTCTCCTTTTGATATTCAGTGTTTCGGCCTTTGCGATCAGTCGCCCTCGCTTTCAGAACGTTGAGTTCTCCAATGGCTTCGCTGAAACTCCTGTCGGCCAAGGCGAAGTGTTTTATTCGTACTACGAAGACTTCACTCCTCGAAACTGGGACGGCCAGAAAACTTTATTTCTGATTCCTGGTTTTTCAAAAGACGTGACCTACTTCTACGACTACCTTCGGAACACTCAACTTTTACAAAAGGGCTACCGCCTTATTCTCGCAGACCCCATGCTGCGAGGACGCAACCTGAACAAAAACTTTCCGATCCAAAAACAAGGTGGTCGCTACAAGTTTGAATTGACCGACCAATACATTCAACGTGGCTTCAATCAGCCTTCGGCAGCCAATGAAGCCCTGCGATTCCACAGTATCCTTAAACACCTAGGGATATCCTCTGTCTCATTACTCGCCCACTCCCGTGGAGCTCTTCTTGCCGGAGCATTGGGCCGCATGATCGAAAACTCGAGCCCTATCCATCTAGAATCTGCTGTTATCCTTAACGGGTTTGTGAGCTACATCAGCCTACCAACGCCATCGGAAAGCGACCTCCGGCTTCACGCACAAGAAATGGCCCTCAGTTACCGACGGTTAGACGCTTGGTACGACAAGGGCACCTACACAGATTCGAATTTAACAGCAGAACTACGCCAGAAAGCCCTGACCAAAGGTGAAGTTAATTCGGACGAAAACCATATACTGTCGGACTATTTTGGACGGATTGCCCCAACTTTCGGAGTGATGGATGCCCGGTTTAAAATCATCGAAGACGGCTTCATCAACCATGTCTACAAAGACTACGACCAACGCCCCAACCGTGGGGGCCAAGGCTCGAAATCTGACAGCCTTAGCTTCAGAACGGCATCGAATAAACGTGAACGTTCGGCACTTGAAAGCATGCTGTACGCTCAAAGGTCCATCCTGCGTGAAAAAACTTGGGTTCCAAACTTCAATGAAACCCGCATTATTCTACCAGTGACAGCCCTAGAAGACTTTAATAACATGAAGGCCCCGATCTACTCGATTATCGGTGGAAAAGATGAACTTGTTAGCACTCCTCTGTCCCAACTTTACTTGCACCTAGACAGTGACCTGACTCAGGTTCTGATCCCAGAAGATGATCACTTCGGCCCCGAACGCGAAAGAACCACAGCGATTTCAGCAAGCATCATCGAACAACACTACAGCGCAAGCAAGACCCTTGAGCTACCAAGTGATATCGTGAAGACCCGATCCCATGACGTCAGATGTGTTCGCATCTTCGAAAGACCTAGCTGGAATTCGAAGCACTAAGTCCGGCTAGGACACTTGGTTATTCGAAGACGGATCCATGGCCTGNTCTTCAGCNGNTTTGGCCTGCTCAAACAGGTCATATTCCCGGCGAACCACTGGAACCAGCTTAACCAAAAATCGACTTGCCGGGTGATCCACTTCCTTGCCGATCGTTTCGACAGCCAAAAAAGCAATCCGAATCCAAAAGCCCGAACGTTGAAAGGGCTCATCACCATAACGATCTGTGGCCTCGTAGAACTTGACCAGAACCTTGCTGATCTCCTCGTCAACTCGCTGCTTTTGACCTTGAGCCTCTTTNGCAAAACGAGTCACGACCAGTGCCGGTATAAGAATGGCAAACAGACCTGCCAACAGGACGCATAAGGCGATTAATAAAATCATATGCCGCTGCCAACGAAGGCGGGATCGCATTTCGATCTGAAGCTGTTGATCGAATTCGAGGACGGCAAGCAACCAGGCTGAACGTGAAGAATCCGAAACCTCAGCCAAAGACATCGGGGCCGAAATCTTCAAAGACTCCGATAACCACTGCGCACGGTAGAAGGTCTTCTCGGTAAGCTGTGATTGACTAAATAGTGTCGCCAACTCCTCTGTCCGGCCCATAGCCAGATCCAGATCGACATCTCTGACTTGAGCCTGAGGGTAAGAGGCCCACCCGATGAGCACCACNGGGATGANACTAAAAACCAANGCACCCACAACAAAGCTCAACTGGACCCAACGCTTCGAGCGCTGAAATTTTGTCGCTAACTGACCAAGNCCAAAGGTTTGAAAAACACTAGATAATTTCATAGGCCTTGATGCCCTGAAGTGTGGATTTAAAAATCACCTTGAAGACGACGATCGTCGGAATGGCCAATAGCAGACCTGCAAATCCAAAGATATAGCTGGCCGCTGTGACCCCAAGGATCACGACAAGTGGATGCAGGTTGACGGCTTTCCCAAGAATGACCGGCTGAAAATAGGTGTTATCCAATAGCTGGGCCACAGCCACGACTCCAAACACAGCGACCATTAAGTTATCTTGGTTGACGAAAGGGAGCAAAGGGGTCAGGGACTCATTGATCAATGCGTAAAACAAACCAACAACCAGTCCTATCGCCGGCCCTAAAAATGGGATCGCATTTGAAAATCCAGCCACAAACCCAATCAACAAACAAGCCTGCAAAGACAATCCAATGACGTATAGCCCNACCCCCAATGACAAACCAACAAGGGCACACTCCATAAAGGTTCCACGAAGATAGTTACCTAATGCCTCGTCAACTTCTTCCAACACAGTCACCGTCAGCTCGAAATACCTATTCGGAACAGCATCTATCAAATAGCGGCGCATCCCACCACCATCGAACAACATAAAAATAAACACCAAAGGCATNAGAAGCCAGGCCGACAAGACCGAAAGAAAGNCCCCTAAGACATCCTCTTTCTTGGCTGGTGTGGCCTCTGACTTTGATTCCCCCGCTTCATCACNNACTATGGCGGCTTGTTTTCTTAGCTCATGTTTATTGGCGTTAGCCATAAAGTACTGAACAAACTTAGGGTCAACCCTATTAATACTAGCAGCAGCCTCGAAAAGCTTTACTTGCGAATCCGACAAGTGCAAAGCTTTATTCAGTGAAACCATAATCGGCTCACCACGCTCTTTTAAAGTTTCACGTACGTAGCCAAGTTCCTTTTTNCCAAAAACTTCATTCCACTTNTGATTGATTTTGTATTGTAGCCGAACAAGCAAGACGGTCTTTTCTAATTCGGTCGGAAGACTTTGTGATATGCCTTGAAACATCCCAGTCAGCAACACCAAAGCGGAAAGTACAATCACGCCGATTCTTATTTTTTCCGGCATCCATGAATACTTNAAGGCATCTTTAATAGGACGAAGCAAATAGGCTAATATAGCACCAAAGATGACAGGTAAAATCATCGCCTGAACCTGCGACAAAACAAATACGGTTCCAATCAAGGCCAGGGCACCAAGAATTCCGTAGACCCAGGTTCTGCGACGCAAACGAATATCTAGTTTGGTCACGAGGCCTCCTGATCCGATTCACCTAGCAATTGATTTGTGGCTCGAAGGCGAGACGCGATCACTTGCCCCAAAGATCGAAAAATCTGTGATGAGATCTCGGGCTTGGTTTGCTTGATATCGTTCATGTCTTTTCGAAACAAAGCCAGGACCTTGACATCACTTAAAGCCATCGCGGTCGCCGATCGCGGCTCGTCATCTAGCAGCGCCATCTCGCCAAAAAAATCACCTTTTTTTAAGGTCGCAATGCGCTCTCGTCCTCGGCTGCCGTCGACAAATATTCCGACNTCGCCCTGTTCGACAATAAACAAGGCCGCCCCGGGGTAACCAATGCCAAAGATCTCTTCGTTTTTCCCGTATTCGCGACGGTAAAAATAGTCTTCAATCGACATAATCTGCCAATAGCTAAGCTCATTAAAAATGGGTAATGACTTCAACAAAGATCGACGATCACGCTCAGATGATCGACGACTTGTTCTAAAGTACCGACCCCAAAGAATTCGACGGGCTCGTTCGAATCGACTTAGCTTCATGAATTACCTCTTCCCTTCTTCTAAATTCGGAAGATTTTAGGTCGGGCATGAACCTCTCTGGGCCAATGTCGAACCAAAGNTCTTCGNCCAAAAGGATTTCTCGNCTTACCCTTAGAAAACTATTTAAACAGNCGAACTTGTTCCAGCCTCAGCTAGACCTTCGGTCCGTGTCGAACTTCTGGTCACCTTTGTAAATAGGGGTTATCGANCATCCCATCTTTAGCGAGTCAGTCACCTGTCATACATTAGGAANCCCNGCTGTCACCGGAGCCGATGTTTATGATTCGTCCTCTTATCTCAATACTGGTTTTGCTGAGCCTTGCCNNCCATAGCCAGGCCGGAGACTTGCGATGCGAGGCCCTGTTTAATGGCGTTCAGTTAGTTTACAACTTCAATGCCGAAGTCCCTGCTGACCAATACGATCAAAACAACCTCCGAAGCTTTGCCCACTACCTTGGTTTTTTTAAACCTGATTTGGAAGAACACTTAAACCAACTGACCCAGGACGACCTTTATATCGATTCCGCTNCGGGAATCGGAGTNGCAGCAAAAACCATTTCGACCCTTACCCCAGCCGAAGTGGTCGCCATCAACCCTCAAGACTACAGCGCCTACTTTACCCCGCTTCTTCAATTGGAAGGTCAACTGTCGGAGGTGATCCAGTCACCCGACACACAGGTGGTTCGCGATTACAGTAGAGCCCCAGGCATCATCGAACTTAAAGGTTTTAAACTGGCTAACGGAACTTGGCTTTCTTACAAAATGATTGTGGCCGCAGCCTACTTCCTACAACTCACCATTAGACAACTGCCAACCGAGTTAGATCGTCGAACCACCAGCTATGATAGCCATTTCGATTCAGAGGTTAAGGCTGCACTGGAAGGTCTACTTAAAAAAGCGATCCCTTTGATCAGGGCGGCCCAGGAAAAAGTGCGCTACGAACTCGGACTCAGTGAAAACATCCTCGAAAAATACCATGGCCAAGCCAGCCTGATTACGGATTTATGGGGGGCCTATGTTTATTCGCCAAATCGATTAAAAGTCCTAAAATCTTTTTACAACGCCCTAAAAGTCGGGGGCAAAGCCTACGTTTTTTTCGGACGACAATCTGATCATTCACCTTACCGGCATGACGAAGTCCAGTTATCCAGCACCCCTGGCGAAGCAATGAGCCTCATTGACTGGCTCATTACGTGCTACCCAGAGATCTTCAGCTACACACCCGAGCGACACCTTGTCATTGCCAAAAACTCGGATGATCCGTTTCCAACGATAGAACAGGNTCTTCGATTANTTAAGGAAACCTATTACGAAATTGATAAGGGTGGATTCGCAATCCCCAAACTCATTTTTCGGGTACGTCAGCCGTAAACGACTAAGAAAACAGCCTTTGAAGGTCGGCTAAACGTTCGGTGACGTTATCTAANCGATCCANAATCTGAGTCGAATCCATCGCCGTGTCTTTTGGCTGGGCTTTCGATTTTTGAACATCAACTAAAGCCTTCTTGGCTCCTTCGATGGAAAATCGATCACGATACAANAGCTTTCGAATCACAAAGCACGTCTCCACATCTTTCTTGGAATACATACGTTGGTTATTCGATGCNTTTTTCGGCTTCAGTTCTTTAAATTCGGACTGCCAATACCGAAGCACATGCGGCTTCACGTCTAAAAGNTCGGCCACTTCGCCAATCTTAAAGGCAAGGCGATTAGGAATGGCTTGAATTTCCTCTTCGAGCATTTCATCTACAAAGGGAACTATCGCTCTGTTCGGAGCATTCTGAACAAGTTTAGATTCAAACAGAAGTTCGGGCTTCATCGGTCGAATTAATCCTCATCCGTTAAAGCACTAGGGTCGATGGGCTCACCCTTCAACATGGATTTCAAAACTTGAGAGGTTCTAAANGTCAAAACACGACGAGCACTGATGGTCATCTGCTCACCGGTTTGCGGGTTTCGACCNACNCGAGGNTTCTTTTCACGNACAACGAAATTTCCNAANCCGGAAATTTTAACTTTATCCCCACGAATCAAAGAGTNCTTAAGTTCGTCAAAAACCAATTCAACAAGCTCAGAGGCTTCCTTTTTCGAGAANCCGATTTTTTCGTAGACCTGCTCAACGATGTCCGCTTTGGTCATGGTTGCGCGGTCTTGTTTATCATCACTCATTCGTCTCTCCCGTTAATAAAAGGCTACCAAGCCCTTGATAACTTTCAAGTTTTTGGCTCTATCTAAGTNGATCTTAGCCTCTTTTAAACGNAAAATTACGCCATGCGTCCAGTTTAGCGTAGATGGACCCCTAATTTATCAGCTAACTTCTGGATCACGGCTTCTTGAATTCCAGCAAGCTCTTGCTCATCCAATGTCTTTTCTGCCGACTGCAAGCGAAGCTTAATGCTGACCGAGCGATGCCCTTCAGGAAGCCCCTTGCCTTTAAATACATCGAAGACCTGGGCATCCACCAAAAAGGCCGCAACCGACTTCTGAACCTCATCCATAACCTGACCAACAGGCATATCATCAGGAATCACAACAGAAAAATCACGCTCGACGACTTGGTACTTCGCCAAAGGTTTAAATTTGGACTTTCTTGGCTGACCCAACATCAGTTTTTCAGCGTTGATTTCTGCTAAGCTTAAATCGACGCGCCATTTATCTTTTTCTCGCAACGACGGATGCAAAGTTCCGATATACCCTGCTGGCTTGCCCTCGACGACTAAAACAGCCGACTGGCCCGGGTGAAGAAACTCGGGTAGATCCGCGGACTGATCCCAACTGTAACGGCTAATACTTAGCCCTTCTAACAACTTTTCCACACTGGTTTTAAGCTCAAGAACCGAATGCTGAAGGCGCTCGGATTTATACATCCCAGCTTGCTGCAAGCCCCAATTAACAAATCCCAACCGGGTGGCTTCACTGAATCCATCATCCTTCTTGGAAAACACACGACCAATCTCAAAAAGGCGGCCAGATAAATTTCCATATCGAAAGTTATCCAATGCATTTTTATAAAGCCCTGGAGCCATCGATCCGCGCATCGCATTCAGCTCTTCGTTTAACGGATTACGAATTTTAACCAACTCAGCCACCGCAGGAACTCCAGAGGCCTCGGTCGCCTTTACATCACCAATAAACTGGTGATACCCGGCTTCGCTCAAAAACGAATAGTTCACAGCCTGCAAATATCCCAAGGTCACACATAAATCCGTCAACCGACGCTCATTTAAATAATTTCGGTCATGCTGTGATGGCTCTCTGTCCAGCACCGGAAGCCGTTCTGGGATATGTTCATAACCATGTAAACGAGCATATTCCTCGACCAGATCAACATCCATCGCCAGATCCCAACGAAACACCGGCGGACGCACCGACCACTGCCCCTCACCAGTTCGCTCAAGGTCACAGCCCAAACGCCCCATCCACATCTCGAAGTCTTCAGCAGGGACTTTATAGCCTAAACGTTGCTCAACATAGGGCTGAGAAATTTCAATCACAGGTGCTTCGATCGCCTTCGGGTAGTGATCCACCCAGGTCTTAGCCACTTCACCACCACACAACTGTTGGATCAGCTGGCAAGCGCGATCCATCGCCAAAAGGACGATCTCGGGATTTGTTCCACGAGAAAAGCGCTGCCCCGACTCGGTATCAATACCAAACCGTCGTGCCGTCCGGCGAACAACTTTTTGGTTAAAGTTGGCCGATTCAACAAAGATATCTGTGGTTGATTCAGAAACACCCGAGTTCTTTCCACCGACAATTCCCGCTAAGGCAACAGGCTTATCCTGATCTCGGATGGTCAACTCATCACCTGACATCTTGAGCTCGGTGCCATCCAGGGTCGTAAAGCCTTCTCCGGCCTTCGAAGTATCAATGATGATCTTATTTCCCTGAAGGTGCACTTGATCGAAGGCATGCAAAGGCTGCCCCAGCTCTAGCATCACGAAATTAGTCACGTCGACGACGTTGTTAATCGAATTCATCCCAACCAGCTCGAGACGACTTTTTAACCAAGCCGGCGATGGGCCCACTTTAATTCCACGTAGGCTACGACCGGAGTAGCGCGGGCAAGACTCAGACTGGTTTAACTGGACCTGAATATCCTGCTCGGAATCGAACGAGCCGGTTTTAAGCTGCGGTTCGGGGATTTTCACATCCCGCCCCAACACAGCACCAAGCTCGCGCGCCAAGCCCAAATGAGACAAGCAGTCCGCTCGGTTAGGAGTCACGCTGATTTCAAAAATAATATCATTCAATCCCGCATACTCAGCATAGGGTTTCCCAACAGGAGCATCTGTCGGCAATAGCAAAATTCCATCAGCCGAATCAGCAACGCCCAGTTCTGTTTCTGAACACAGCATCCCGCGGCTTTCAATACCACGAATTTTCGACACCTTGATTTTAAAATCACCAGGAAGAATGGCCCCGGGCAAGGCAGCGACGACTTTATCGCCTTGCTTATGGTTTTTAGCCCCACAAATAATCTGCTGATCTTCACCAGATCCAACATCAACCTGACACAAGGTTAACTTGTCCGCGTCGGGGTGGCGCTCTAACACCTTCACCTGAGCAACGACCACATGACTAAACTGAGATGCCAGGTCCTCATAACCATCCACTTCAAGTCCAGCCCGAGTCAGTAAGTCCGACAGCTCTTGCGGCTTACTGAAGAAGTCAGAAACATCAATATATTCGTTCAACCAATTCAAAGAAATTTTCATCGTAGAAGCCCTTAAAACTGCGTCAAAAACCGAGAGTTATTTTCATTGAACAGACGAATATCATTAATCCCGTATTTAATGATCGCCATACGCTCAATACCAAAACCAAAAGCGCAGCCTTGGTATTTTTTAGGGTCAAGACCGACAAACTGTAAAACCTTTGGATTCACTAACCCACTTCCACCGATCTCAACCCAGCCGGTTTGCTTACAGACACGACAGCCTTTTCCTTTGCAGATCGGGCAAGAACAATCCACTTCAGCAGACGGTTCAGTAAAGGGAAAAAAGCTGGGGCGAAACCGTGTTTTAATTTGAGGACCAAAAAACTGCTTCACGAAGTAGGAAATCAAGCCTTTTAAATCAGCCATAGATACGACTTCATCAATCAAAAGAAGCTCCAACTGATGAAAGTTAGGTGAGTGACTAATATCACTGTCACTTCGAAACACCGACCCTGGCGCGATGATACGAATCGGCGGTTTTTCGTTTTCCATCGTTCGAATCTGTACCGGCGACGTATGAGTACGAAGCACATGGGTGTCATCGATATAAAAAGTATCTTGCATATCACGAGCGGGGTGATCTTCGGGGATATTTAAAGCCTCGAAGTTATACCAATCTTTTTCAATCAACGGCCCCGTCCGCACACTGAACCCAATCCGTGCCAAGATATCAATGACATCATCCATGACCTGATGAAGTGGGTGCTTATGCCCAGTGGCCAATCCAGGCCCCGGTAAGGTGAGGTCCATTTTTTCAGCCATAATCCGATCCGCCATGGCCGCCTTCTTCAGGTCGGACTCCTGGTTCTCGTAGATCTTCTCAATTTCGGATTTCTTCTGATTCACCAATTGCCCAAAAGCAGGTCGGACCTCTTTGTCCATTTTTCCCATTTCACGCATCAAGCCGGAAAAGGACCCTTGCTTGCCAAGGAACTTCACTTTGAACTGATACAGCTCATCAACACTGCCTGCCGCCAGAAAACTGCTTTGAGCTTCTTTTGCCAAGGCCTCAACTTTTTGAATTAACTCGTTCGGCACCATCACTCGGACCCGTTACCTTCCATGAAAATAGAGGACAAACACTGAATTATCGAATAAGCTGTACGCTATATGTCTAATATCAAAAAGTCCAATAAAAATCCGCAGTTAGGCGGGAATCATAAAGCGTCGGAAAAGCGTCAATTTCGCAGTAAATCTCGCCCCAATCGGGGAACGCATCGACGCCCAGAGCAGATCTACGACTTTGAGGAAGCCGATAATCGCCTTCAAGATCTGTTTCGTCACCATGGCTTTGGGGACTACCCTCATTCGAAGCGTCGGCAGCTCACCGAGTTCTACCGTATCCTGATGGAAAATCAGAAAACGCAGAACTTTACCCGCCTCGTTAAGTTACGTGACGTCGGCTTAAAACACTTTATTGACTCCTTGATGGTCTCACGCCTTCACCCCCTCAAATTCCCTTTGATCGACCTGGGGACGGGGCCAGGGATCCCCGGAATACCATTAAAAATTGAACACCCCGAAGGGCGAATCATCCTTGTCGAAGGCGTCCGAAAACGAGTTGAGTACCTAAAAATGGTTCGCGAACGTATGGGACTTGAGCAACTCGATATTATCGGCCGCTATATGGACGAGGAATTCGCCTACCCGTGCCAGTCTTTGATCGCCCGCGCTGTCCAAGGCGGGCTAGGACGAATGCTTGGGCTGATCTCGCAAAGTGTTGTTGATGGCGGAGAGGTGCTTCTGATGAAAGGCCCCAATGTCGATGACGAACTTAATGAGGCCTTGAAGCAGTGGAAGGGCTATTATGATGTTCAAAAAGACCTTCACTACGAGCTGCCCAACACCCCGAACCAAAGGCGATTAGTGGTTTTGACCAAGATCAAAACACCAAATATCGAAGACCTATGATTATAGAAAGCGCCAAAAACAGTTTATTTAAACAGCTGCTTAGCTTAACGGAATCCCGAGGGATCAAGAAGCATCGACAGTTTTTACTTCACGGAAAAAAAATCGTCGAAGAACAACTCGCAAGGCGCCCTCAGGCTTTTATCAGCGTCATCTACCAGGATGATCACCAGCCAATTTCAACACCCCAAGCCGACCACCTAAGACCGCTTCAACTTCCCAAGGAACTATTTCAACAACTTGACGTGATCGGATCTCGCAGCCCAATACTGGTGGGAACTTTACCGGATCTGCCAAACTGGTCGGCAGCGCTGACGCCGAAGGACGGGATCGATGT
>NYZX01000026.1 GCA_002686065.1 Pseudobdellovibrionaceae bacterium
TTCCCCGCCGTTCGCGCCGGAGCCATCTATCAAGATGATTACCTCTTAGGCACGGCCCTTGGTCGTCCTTTAATTGCTGAACGCATGGCCGCTGTTGCAAAAAAGTTTGATGCTTCAGCCATCGCCCACGGTGCCACTGGTAAAGGAAACGACCAGGTCCGATTCGAACGAGCTTGGGCCTACCTGGCGCCCGAGGTCGAAGTGATCGCCCCTTGGAAACTATGGGACTTCACCGGCCGAGAAGACTTACTGAAGTATTTGCACGACAAAGGGTTTCCGTTTTCTTCAGAAGAAAAGACCTACAGCGTGGACGTCAACTTGTTTCACAGATCCATCGAAGGTGGAATTCTTGAGGACCCATCGAAGCCCTACCAAGACACCGAAATCTATGACTGGGTCAAAGTTCCGGGCCAATGGGCCGACCAACCTGAGTCCGTCGAAATCACTTTTGAAAAAGGCGTCCCTGTCACTGTAAACGGTGAAGCGGCCTCACCTGCAACCCTGCTTAGTCAACTAAATACCCTTGGCGGAAAACACGGCATCGGCGTCGAAGATATTGTCGAAGAGCGAGGAAACGGAATTAAAAGTCGCGGCGTTTATGAAACACCTGGTGGCAGCGTACTTCACTATGCCATGAAGCAAATGAAGCACCTTTGCTGGGATCGACATCTACTTAACACCTCACGCATGATGGGCGAAAAATGGGGCGAACTTGTTTACGATGGCCTTTGGCACTCGGATGCAAAGTTGGCCATCGACGGATACTTCGATGTGGCCTCGCAAACCTTAACAGGCTCAGTGACACTTCAACTGGGTTGGGGACAGATGCGCTGCCTAAGCCGAAAATCACCCTACGCTTTGTATGACGCCGAAATGGTCAGCTTTGAAAGTGACGAATACCAGTTGCACAAGTACTCTTTGGGCTATTGCAAAACCATTTCTTTTGGCCAGCTCAGTGCAGGCAAAAGAAAGAAAAAACTCAACCTAACTTAGGAATAACAGTGGGTGTACTTGACTCGAAATTAAATACTGATCGTCCGACTTCTTTGTTCGAGTTCACCCACGGGATTGACCTGGACCAACATGTCGGTCCTTATGAAGTCCAAACTCAAAAGGCCTGGGTACTGGGGCTCCACAAAGCCGGCGTCATTACCGACGCCGAACAGAAACAGGCCTTATCAGGCCTAGAAGAGGCCCTTCAACTTTTACTATCGGGCCAATTCGAATTCAAAGTGGAAGACGAAGACATTCACATGAACTTGGAGCGATTCTTAACCGAGCGCTTCGGTCAGCTAGGAAAGAAGCTTCATACAGGCAGATCAAGAAACGACTTAATCGCAACAAGCCTTCGATTGATGGTCTTCGCCCATCTTGAGGAAATCAAAACATTCACAAAAAATTTGATCTCCTCACTCGAAAGCTTCGCCCAAAAAAGCGGCGACGTGGTTGTCCCGGGCATGACTCACCTTCAAAATGGTCAGCCCGTGCTGTTTTCACACGTGATTCGATCCTACAAGTCAGCCTTTGAGCGCGACAACTTTCGGCTGCAACAGGCACAAAGCGCCGCAAAAGACACACTCCCTTTGGGCGCGGGTGCTCTTGCCGGCACCGATCAGAACATCGACCTAGAATTATTATGTCACGAACTTGGCTTTCTACGCGTCTGTCAAAACAGCTATGATTCGGTTGGTGATCGCGACTTCATTTTGGATGCTTTAAATGCATACGCCTCTATGGCNGTGCACCTGTCGCGGCTTTCCGAAGACATTATCATCTGGGCCTCAAGCGGGTTCGAACTGATAAAGCTTTCNCCGAACTGGTCTACGGGAAGTTCGATGATGCCCAACAAAAGAAACCCCGACATCGCCGAACTCAGCCGAGCCAAATCGGCCCAGGTGATGGGCGCAGCTAGCATGGCGATGACTTTGCTTAAGGGGCTTCCAACCTGCTACGCCAGCGACCTACACGAGCTTAAGCGAGTCTACCTAAACAGCTTTTCCCAAATGCTGGCCATGGCCGGCGTCTACCCATCCTTTGTTAATAGCCTAGAGGTCAACGCCATCGGAGCTGAGCAACTTAGAAACAAAGGGCATATTCTAGCAACAGATGTGGCTAGCCATCTTGTTCAACAAGGCCTTAGCTTTCGTGATGCCTACATAAAAGTCGCTGAACTGGTCGCCCTCGCGGAAGCAAGCCAGCGACAAATTCATCAATTACCCACCTCGGACTGGACGACCGTTTTAGGTGATGAAATGGGCCTAGGGTTTGTAGATCAGTTGGACTTCCAAACCTCGATCCAGGCCCGCAAGCAACCTGGTGGAACTGGTTCAAACTAGATGTCGCAGGGCTAAATCAGCTAAGCAAGAAAGCGCCCCAACCGCTGATAAGTTTGACATAAACTTATTTCATCCAGCCCTGTAAGGCTAACATCTCGGTCAGCCGACTATTGTGCCTAAACCACCCCCCGCTTAATCTGGGATTCGTCTATAAAAACACGCTCGTAGATAGAAAGTCCGGATGCACTTCAAGACGCTTTTTTTCTTTTTGATCTTCTTTCCGGCCCTTGCCCTGGGCGAGATCTCGCATCGGTGCGGCGAAGCCCTTTTGACCAGCGACGAAGCTTCTAAGTACCTACAGCGGGTTCAAAACAAGCTAGTAGACTTTAAGGAACTTCGATTTTTCGAATGCAAAAATGATCCACACCAAACCCGTGAAATCATTTTGGATGTGACAGGAAACAAGTTCCTTTTCACCATCCAGAAAGACCACCAAAACACGGACCTAAACCCGCCCTGGCTCAGCTTTCGCATCCACAATATGAAGTACGTCGTCCTCACTCACGACCCCGCCTTAAGTTTATTGTATATGGCCAACCGAGCCTCTTACGATCAAATCAAGCGAGCTGTTCACCACCTTGCGATGGGCCTCACATTTGGCCAACTAGAGCGTGATAAAAAACGTGCCGGCTTCAGTATCGATCGCACGGCACCGAAATCCTTTTATGTCGATAACCCCGATTCTCCGGCGATTGAAATCCGTCCTTTAGATTTGAATTCTTACGAAGTTCGAACCCCAGGACCGATGAAGTGGGATTCTTTTCAAGTGCGATTCATGGACTACCCCCTACAAGACAGCAACAACCCACTTGCTGACTGGAAAGATCCGCATGCTGGCCGGGTAACCGACATCTATTACCCACAAGGGCCATTGCACCAAAAAGATCTGGATGTCTTCAATGCCGAATACCTAAACCTTCTTCAGGATTTTGAAGATGACTTAGCGGTCGAAATTCTTGAAAAAGTGACCGAAGCCATCGACGACCAGATGGAAAAGCAAAAAAAAGGGGACGACTTCCGCATCTTGAAGTTCATCTCTTTGAGCCACAACTTGACCGATCGNTTTATCGGTCTAGAGCATGTCTTTGGCAACAAAGTGCAACTTGTTTATCCAGCCCAAGGCGGCGCCTACATCAAAGTAAAACTTCGTATCTACATCAAGGCGATCAAGGAAACCACGGATGTAAAAGTGACGATCAAAGGTCTTAAAGTTAAAGACCTTGTTCACCTACAACATCACCGTGATGGGCATGTTGAGGTCATCATTCCTGATCACGTCAAAGTCAGCGGCAAAGTGGATGTCGATGTTAGCAATGTGATCTTGGACTTCTTAGTCGATGTGGTCGAATTCATCTTTGACCCCCTATCCAAGATGATGCGTGAGTCCGTGGCCGAAGCGGCCAAAGAAAATCTGGAAGAGGACATCAAAGAACTTCAAGAGCGATCACTATCCCCTTTAGGCAAAGACCGGGACTACGGTCTACACGTTTCTGAGAACGTTTTAGATAAGCGCTTGATCGTCGATAAAATTGAAGACCGGATTTTTAAATTCAACCTTCCCTTTGCCAATATAACCTCACCGATATTGGACGAACCTGACGTCCGCCGCTTTTTAGATTACAAAGACATGGATCTCGATCAATTCCCTTCCTTTTCGCGCTACACCTATATGAACGATGGCGCCATATGGACAGGAACCCTACTGTCGGCCATGGCGTTGAAGTACCAATCCAATCCAGATCAGAAGACCAAGTCTCGGATAATGACTCTGCTTGATAAGATCAACGTCCTTGCTAGGGTCAACGGAGATGGGCCTCTTGCACGTGCCGCCGTCCTTGAAGGAAGCCCNTTCACAAGCTTGTTTAACCTTGCGAATGGCGGAGGCGTCTATCGCGTCGGTGAAGTGGACGGTCAACGTTGGGCCAGTCTTCGTGGCGAGAACGGCATTACCCGCGACCAATATATGGGTGTGATGACCGGATTGATCAATACTTTCTTCCGCACGGACGATGTACAAATCAAAAAACGGGCTCGGCAAATCTATTGTCATTTGCTGGATTACCTCATCGCAGTTGATTGGAAGATCTATGAGGANTCAAACCGTGAGGTCAGCTGGTCGTCCAAGACCTTTCCAACGAACTGGGCTGGAATTGGCTACCAAAAGTTCACCTACCTTTACGCCGGCTACAAAATGTTTGATTACGAAACGGAAAAGCCAGCCTATGACAGGTACTACAAAGANTACCGGAAGGCACAACCGTTNATTAAAACCTCTTGGATCAATGCCTTTATTGCCGGCATTGATCCCTGGGATGGNTACTACTCGTACAACCTCGAACATACGACGATTCTTGCTTTAGCAACCGTACTGGACGAGCGCCTTTTAAAACGCCACCTCGGGCGCATGGTTAGCACTCTGCAATACTTCTCTGGACACCATAAGAACCCATACTTTGCAGCCATCCGTTACATCGCCGGGAAACAGTTAGAACTGGACTTGGACTACACNGGCCTCCGCCGTTCGATCGATGAAGACTACAACGAGACCTTTTATCGACCACACACGACAGGCGGGATACCCGCAGACGATCTTCAGTACGCCAAGACAAACATCCCTTTCGAACCCTACCCGAAATTAGGGAGCGACACCGAGTTTTATGATATCGCCTACGCGGCCGTTTCACCNCGCTATCGCTTCACCGAAGAATTCTTCTTGTGGCAACGCTCACCCTTTTATTCTCATGTTGTTCGAAATACGAATGTCTCCTTGAACACGGTCGACACAGGTCTAAGCCTACTCATCGTCGAGTGGCTGGTCGAAGAGCTCGACCGGCAAGACCGTATCGAAGCCCTTTCTTACGGCGACTCCCGCCCCTAAGGGATTTGCCCCCTATTCATGTAAGTATTTTATGATTCCTTTTTCGTGAATCACTTTGTTCTACGAGACCTTGTACTCGCTGACGAAGGCCTTTAACTAATGGCTATGAACTACCAACAAGAATACGTCGAAATGCTGAGGTCTGAGCTGGCGAACCGCCAAATGCTAAATTCAGCCTACTCGCTTCGGGCCTTTGCTAGAGACCTCGACATTGGAATTTCACGTCTATCATTAGCCTTCTCCGGGAAAAAAGGGATCTCCGGTGAAAAGGCCAGCCAGCTGCTAAGCCATCTTCCCTGGTCCTGTAAAGACAAACAACTTTTTCTAAACCTGGTGGAAGCGGCTCATGCCAGGTCTTCATCGAAAAAGAAAANGGCGATTGAAGCTTTAGAACGGCGACAAAAAGACCTTCTACAACAACGTATTAAGTCCGTTGATGCGGACCAGTTTTCAGAAATTGCCGACCCGATCCACTACCAGGTCATGGAGTGTCTGGTTCTTGATCAATTCGAGGCCACGTTTGACAATCTCAGCAGCAAACTTGGCCTACCCAAAGACAAACTAGCTTTGGTTTTACAGCGACTGATCAAACTAAATCGTATTAAAAAACGTGGGAATCGCTATCACCCATTGGATACGACCAGTGACCACGACTCACCTCAAAGTTCNGTGGCGATCAACCGCCANCATATACAAAACTTAAAAAAAGCCATCGACGCCGTAAATACCCAAGATGTTGATGACCGCTATATGTCCAGTTTAACAATAGCCATCTCGGAACCACTTTTAGACCAGGTCAAAGAGAAGATTCGAAACTTCCGTATGGAGCTGAATCAGTTCATCACCGACCACCCTGACAACAATCAAAAAGAACATGTTTATTTTATTGGAAATCAACTTTTTAGAATCACGAATAAAAACTCGGAGGGAGAATCATGAAAACTTTTATCTACAAAGCGCTTGCTAGCCTTGTGTTCCTTTGGAGCAGCCAAGCCCTAGCCGGACACGGTGTCGGCGGCGGCAATATGCAAGACATCATTAACCTAAACCACGACCCAAGAGATGAATACATTCAGGTCTCTGAACTTCATGGCCACCTTGAACTNACTGGCGTTCAGCTTAAAAACAAGATCTACCCAGCGCTTCAGTTTTTAGCCCTTCAAACAAGACAGGACACCACTGACAAGACTCCATCGTTTGACTTTGAAATCCCCGACCTCGCGTTTCACTATTTCAATGCCATCAACNAAGACCTTCATTCAGAGCTTTACGGAACGCCGATCATAGCCGGAAGTTGCCCTGATGATAGTGACTTTTGCGCCAGCTACCGTCAGGACGGCGAGGTTCAACCCATCATTGTTGATATCGAAAAACTACAGCGTTTTCATAAAGTCTCGGTCTCAGCTGTTCTAGCCAGCCTTGTACACGAGCTTGTGCATTTAAAGTTAGACAGTTGGGACAGCCATGACCAGTATCCCCTAGCTGTTTTATTCAGAAAAATTTATCTTTCTGAAATCTACAAAAAAGAGATCACTGATTACGAAGATCTCGCCCACCTTTGGAACTTCAATGAAGTGCAAACTTTTGGATTGATCGACCTTATTAAAACTGTCAAACCCCGTGGCGGAGTTTCTTTCACTCGTATTTTCGATGGGCCCGCCGTCAACTTTTGTCGCGCCAATGGGTTCACCTACGAGTGGTCAACCCGGTCAAAAAAGTCGTGGTTTTCATATCACGTTCTAGATAGTTATGGCCTCGATTTTCAAAGAAGGGGCCGAGCTATAACAGCGATGACCTACCAATACTTTGAATATGACTGGTCAAACTTCGATGTTTCGCGCAAATTTCTTCAAACGAATCCAGAAACATCCGTCCAGGCCTACCACCTGTACTCTCAAATCACCTGCGTAAAGTAGGCACCTCACCAAAGGGTTCCAGGTCCTAAAGGGTAGCAATGCAGTATCATAAGCTTAGCTATTAACGCTGTATCGCTACCCTTTAGGACCTGGAACCTTATTGTTTCTACCTTTAGCGGGTTAACCTCAAAAACCAGGACTTACAGCCTATTGTTTCTGTTTTTATAGAAATAACCCGGTTTTTGGCCGATAAATGCTATTATTACTGTAAATATAGAAATAATAGGTAAATCCCATGGCAAGACCGCTAAAACAAACCCCAACCCCAACGAAGACGGGCCCACTGACCCCCGAGCTCATAGGGCAGTTTGTCCGCGCCAAACGCACACAATCCGGACTACGTATCGATGACGCTGCCGACCTGTGTGGCGTCTCGGTGGAAACCATCTCGAAGATCGAAACCGCCAAGGGTGGGGTCACCACGACGAACCTATTTAAAGTTTTAAACGGGCTTGGGCTGAAGATGCAAATGGAGCCCTGGTCGTGACGCAATTCCAAACCTACTTTGAACAAGCCCCAGTTGGGACATTTAACTTTGACGAAACCAAGGACCAACTTTCATTTGATTACGATCCGCAGTGGAAACAAAAGGGCTTTCCGCTTTCTCCACATATTCCTTTCGACACCCCCGTCACCTCTGAGACATTAAAACTGTTTCTGGAAAACCTGCTTCCAGAAGGAACAGCACTTCGCACACTGGCACAAACTATTCGAGTCGCCCCCTCAAACACCTTGGCCCTGGTGCTAGCAATTGGAAGAGAAACCAGTGGCGCGTTTAGCTTTGGCTTTGCACCTCCGACAGCCGAGCCCAAGTTCATCCCGGTCAACGAACAAGAGCTCATTGAACGAATCGCCGAGCGCCGAAAAAAACCAATAGCCATTTGGAACGGAAAACCTCGCCTTTCACTTGCCGGCTACCAACAAAAGCTCCCCTTGCTGGTCAAGCAAAACGAATTTGGCTTTGGCGAAGGCCCCTTGTGCTCGACTCACATTTTAAAGTTCTCACAGGATCACAATGATCATCTTGTCGCAAACGAGTCCTTTTGCATGCAGCTAGCAAAAGACTGCGGCCTGCAAGTCCCAATGACAGAAATCATTGACCTGGGTGAACCCGTCTTGCTTGTCGAGCGCTTTGACCGAGAATGGATAGACGCCAATCACATCCGTCGAAAACATATGATTGATGCCTGCCAGGCGCTTAATATTTCCCCTTCGCATAAATACGAACGTTTCCTAGGGGACCAAGAGGAAGTCAAAGACGTGCTTGGGCCCGCAAACTTAAAAAATATCTATACCCAAAGTGAGCAAACAAAAACCCCGGCCAAAACAAAGATGGAAACCCTACAGTGGGTGCTTTTTAATTTGTTAATCGGAAACAGCGATGCCCACGCAAAAAATATTTCCTATTTTCTTGATAGCACCGGAATGGAGCTGACCCCATTTTATGACTTGGTCAGTGTCGTTGCCCATAGCGATGACGTCGATCATAGCTTGGCCTTTAAAATCGGAGAAACCTTCGAACTCGATAAAGTCGACGACATCCAGTTATCCATGATGGCCGAAGAAATCGATGTCTCAAAGAGCTTTTTATCAAGACAGATTCAAGCCATCACACAAAAAATGACAGTGGCATTAGATCTACCAACCCTTCCAGCCTTTATGGATCAAGGCGACATCGACTTCATCAAAGACTTAAAAGATCAAATAGAAGTACGTATCGACAACTTCCATAGCTATGCAAAAAAGTTATAACCCAGCGCTTCTAACTATTGAGAACCAACAAAAAGCACACCAGCACTGAGCCCCTAATAATTTCGACATGAAATCGAACAAAAACCAGGTCCAGTTTTTTGTGTACATTTCTTCGCAAAACCTACGTCAGACCGCCATGAATAAAAACCCCACCTAGGAGATTCTAGCTTCATCACGAGGGAGCGAAATTGTTTCGCCCCTAAGCCAAAGGAGTCATCCATGAAGCTAAGATTGATTCAAGTGACAGAAAATGAAGATGCAGACAATATCGTAGAACGCGCAGATCACCTGACAGCAACACTCGGTGAAATAGCGGCGCGTGACTCAGGCCCTTTTTCCTCACACCTAGACTTTATCGACCCCTACGAAGATGTCGACAGCCTGATCGATGATGATTTTGATTTGATGATAGAGCCCCTTTAATCGGTCCTCGATAAAGAAAAGGCTCATTCCTTATATACCCTACCCATCAATGGCTTAGGGGTGCTTACCCCCAACAACCACAGCATCCCTAAGCTCCCCCCAAATCTCTAGAGGGCCCTAACCAGGCCCTCTCCTTTTTTTACGAGATCTTTAAGGTCTCACCATGCTGGGACAGATCCAGGCCGATACTTTCGTCATCAGTACGGACACGCATTGTGCTAAATTTATCGGTAACCCAATACATCAGATAACCGCCGACAAAGGTGTAAGCAAGAACCAACACCAGAGCCAAAAGGTGAAACAGGAAGGTTTTTGTCTCGCCGTAAATAAGGCCAACGTCTTTTGCAAAAACACCCGTCAAAATCATACCGACGATACCGCCAAGCCCATGACATGGGAAAACATCCAGGGTGTCATCGATTCCGGCTTTCGATTTGTACTCGAGAGCAATACTTGAAACCATCGAGGCAATAAAGCCGATGAGGATAGACGGCCCAATGGATACAAAACCGGCTGCAGGCGTAATAGCTACAAGCCCAACAACGGCACCAATACAGGCACCCATGGCCGAAGCTTGTCGCCCGCGCATTCGTTCAAAAAACAACCAAGTGATCATCGAAACCGCAGACGCCGTATTGGTATTTAGAAAAGCCGACACAGCCAGTTCATTGGCACCCAAAGCCGATCCACCATTAAACCCAAACCAGCCAAACCAAAGAAGCCCCGTCCCTAAAAGAACATAGGGGATGTTTCCAGCTTCATGAAGGATCTCTTTACGAGGCCCAAGAAAAATAGACCCAGCCAAAGCCGCCATCCCTGCTGAAATATGCACAACGGTCCCACCGGCAAAGTCCAAAACACCCCAGTTACGAAGAAGCCCGTCTGGGTGCCAAGTCATATGCGCCAATGGCGGGTAAATAATGACTGAAAACAGAACCATAAAGATCAGGTAGGACGAAAACTTGACCCGCTCGGCAAAGGCTCCTGAAATCAAGGCCGGTGTGATAATCGCAAATTTTAGCTGAAACAAAGAAAACAAAGCGAAAGGAATCGTTGGCGAAAGGTCTGGATGAGTCTGCATACCAACACCACGGTACATAAAAAAGGTCCGTGGATCGCCAATGATACCACCGATGGAATCTCCGAAGCTAAGACTGAATCCAACCGCAGTCCAAGTCAGACTGACAACCCCAAGAGCCACAACGGATTGAAGCATGGTTGAAATCATGTTTTTGCGGCGAACCATGCCTCCGTAAAAGAAGGACAAGCCCGGAGTCATTAAGAAGACCAAGGCCGTTGCCATAATCATCCAGGCGGTGTCTCCAAGGTCGATCGGCCCACCAACATTTCGCTGGGCCACTTCGGGCATGAAGGTGGTAAATAGGCCAAGGGCAAGTACGAGTACTAGGTAAATTTGATATTTTGTTTTCATTGGTTTCGCATCCTGATCGTCGGAAAGACCCTAGCCTAAACGAAACCAGCTGATGCAACAAGGCTGTGACAAGACCATGTCAAAATTTCGAATGCTGTTAAGGCTTTAGCAACCTCCCCGATCGCTACCTTAAACAATTTGTTCAAGATTCACCTTATACCTAGTAGCCGNCCCTTATATAGATAGTGGCCCCTGTCGAGTTACCACCAAATTCGGTACCCGACTCCTCGCTATTGAAAACTTGAATCGAGTACAAGCGTACACTCACCCTCAATCATCAAAACCAACAGCCTCACTAAAAGACATACTTTGCGAACAGATACAGGCTGGGAAGAATACCCTCGCCGTAGTCCAATGATTCAGTTCCGTCCAAAGTCGTTAGCTCCATGGTCGTCACCCAGCTGGTCAGCTCTAGTGCAAAATGATCGTCAACGACAAAACCCGCACCAAGCTGAGCCCCCATCATGCCCGCCTCGTCGTAGCTTCCGTCAAAGCCTTCAGCCGGGGTAAATGTCAATTGGGTCGCATTCACACCGAACGGAAGGTAAAACCAGCCCCACCGATATACGGCATTGGCGTATAAAGTCGTTTGCTGCAACGATGAGGCCCCGGATCCACCGGTTAAAATCACCTTTGTCCCATTGATGGTCAGCGACCCTTTATCAAATTTACGCTCCCCTTCGTAATTCAACCCGCCCGTAAAACCCCAGGAGCGCTTTGGAAGATAGCGAGCTTCTAACAACAACGAATAAGTGGCCTCATACTCGAGCTCGGCGGTCCCAATCCCAGACGAGGACCCATCAGAATAGTAAATGGAATCGAAGGCAGCACCATGTGCAGTAACGATATATCCAAGACCAACAGCAAAGCGCCAACGGTCATCTTGAACTGGTTCTTCTGNCGCCGTCGTCTGCTTTTTAGGCTTTTGCAAGGGCTGAGCAAGAGGCTCCTTGGCTGCCGATTCCTCAACTTGGTCGGAGCCCACGGAAAGCTCGTCACGCGATTCAACGACATCGCCCTGATCCACCGAAANCTCTTCCGATGCGGGCTCAGAAACTTGCGCCGACACAACCCATGAAAAACCAAGAGTAACTAACAAAACAAACAGCGGACGCACAAACCCTCCAAAGTCGAATACAGTGATTTACTCTATATTTCTAATGAAAAGACGACGGGTCAATGCACATCACGAAGACCAACAGTATCTGGATAAAAGTTCCATAGCGGCGGCTAGGCCCTTAAGAAACCCATTAGGCTTAGCCGCTGTGACTGATGTGAATCATTTCGAGATTCTACCGCAACCAGGCCCATCAATAGTTATTGATTAATATAATGAATTTCACCAACACTTCTACAGCCCAACTGGACGAAAGCCGATAACAAACCATGTGGTACGTATTTCGATTACGCCTGGTCATAGCCTTTGTCTCTGCCCTTGCGCTTAACGCCTGCAACCTTTCTGACGACAGCCTTAGAGGCTCATTTTCACCAAGCGAGTCCGCTGAGCTTGCGGTGCAATTTTCTTCTGTCAGCTTTAAAAGCATCCCCAATGAGGCGACCACTTCAGACAACTCACCCGAGATGACGATGTCTTTACCTGCGGAGCTGAACGGAGCCGAAGTCAGTATTTACAGCGATAGTGCGTGCTCCACACTTGTCGGACAAGCCACCCTTGCCGCCGGGTCAGTGACGGTGACCAACATCAACTTAGGGACGGACCTAACTGACTCGGAACGAGTTGGTTTTTATTCTAAGGTCAGTTTTCAGTCTAGCCAGTCCTCTTGTGTCGACCTGGGTCTAAGCATTGACTATTACCCCGAGTCTCAATTCCCCTATTTCAAGGAAACCCTATTCGATTGGCCCAATGGTGGAAACACCATGTACACCAGCACCGGAAAATCCGTCATGGTGTTTGATCGAGCCTCGGTCACGAGAACCGTCATAGCCACGACAACAGACAGTTTTATAGACCTGACTTTCAACTCGACGACCGGATTGGTGTACGCGCTTGAAAACGGAGCCAATGATTACCTTGTGTCGATAAACCCCTCGACCGGAGATAGAACAAATATCACCGGACTCACAACCACCGCTGGTGCTGTTATGACGAACCCGGTTCACTTTGACTTGAACGCATCTGGAACCCTAGCCTACGTCACCGATACGAACATCGATGCTCTGGTTCGTGTGAACTTAGCAACAGAAGCCCAGGTGATTGTTTCTGACGGATCCACAGGCACAGGAACAGCTTTTAGTAACCCGGACGATGTCATTATAAATGCCAGCGAAACATTGGCCTATGTTCTAGACACAACAGCAGACACGATCTACCAAGTCGACCTCACAAACGGAAACCGCACCGTGGTTTCTGACTCAGGAACAGGAACCGGGCCGAATATCACAACACCAGAAAACATGGATATCAACCTGGCCGAGGACACCCTTTATTTAGCTGACAGAAGCTATGAAACCGCCATGTCCATCGATATCGCATCAGGAAATAGAACCTTACTGCCGATAGCCTCCACCACTGGCCCCGAGTTTGAACAGCTCGCATTTGTCCAGGCCAACCCTGCGGGGACAACCTTAGCAATGATTGACTGGAACACCGACGCCGGTTCTATCCACCGCTCGCGCCTTCTTGATGTTGACGTGGTCACCGGGGACCGCACTCTTGTTTTTTCAAATGGCCGCGGCACAGGGCATCGCTTTGACAGCCCTCAGGCGGTCGCCCTTCTACCAGATGGTTCGGCCGCACTGGTCATCAGCGACGGCATCATGCGAGGTGTTTCCAAGGTCAACCTAACAACAGGAGAACGAGAAATCTTCTCGGCCCAAGCCTTCGGAAGCCAAAGTGCGACAGGTTCGGGCGCTAACTTTTCAGACCCGAAGGATATTGTCGTTCACCCTGATGGATCGAAAGCCTATGTCGCTGATGATGGATTTAACTCGATTATTGAAATTGATATGGCAACGGGGAACCGAAGCACCCTTGCCTCTGTGACCTCGATCGAAAACCTGACCATCAATTCTGCAGGGACGACGATCTACGCCATTGACACGACCGGTGACCAAATCATTCAGGTCGACACAGGATCGGGTGCCGTATCGACGGTCAGCAGTTCGGGCGTGGGAACGGGAACGGCTCCTATTTTTAGAGTGACGTCCGGATTTACTTATATTGTTCCGAACGATATCGTCATTAGCCAGGACGGCGCCTACTTGTACGTCATGAGTAACTTTACCGACCTCATCGAAGTGGAGATCGCGACAGGGAACCGTCGACTGATCTGGCAAAACCCGTCCCCTGGATCAGGATTTGCGATTATCAACTCCGGCTTTTCAAGCTTCCGACTGATTGATTCGGGCCAACGACTTCTTGCCATCAGAAACGAGGAAGTCTACAGCGTCGAATTGGCCTCTGGCACAGTGACGTTACTGACGACACTAAGTATCGATCTTGATGGGACTGTGCCAACAGTCTCAGGTATCGACATAAACACCGCAGGCGACAAAGTCTATCTTTCCGACAGCATCAGGCAGGCCGTCTACCAGCTGAACCTACAAACTATTGAGTTCAGCTATTTCTCACACTAATCAAAGTTTTCGATAACTCAGTTTTCGATGTGTCTCGGAAACAGCCGTCAGTTCGATCAAGTGGCGCTCCCAATGTTTTGGATAGGATTTAAAGTTAAGAAGCTCTGCCCACTCGACAAGAAGCAGCCCCTGCTGCTGAGCAAACAAATCCCAAAACCCCACCGACTCAAGGTCCGCCTCGTCTTCTAAGCGATACAGATCAACATGATCGACATCACCTAAGTCCGTTTGGTACCTATGATGAATTGCGAAGGTTGGCGAAGCCGGAACCTCACCATTCAATGCTTCGATAAAGAATTTTACAAACTGAGTTTTTCCCGCGCCCATTGCGCCAACCAACAGAACACAACTGGGGCGCTGGACGTTCTGAACAAACTCGTCGACCCAGCATTTCAGCGCCGCCAAGTCGACTTCGACTTCAGAGCCCACGACTATCCAAGTTCTTTTTGAAGAAAGTCGGCAACCGTGTCTGCGTAAGACGCAATTTCACGCTGGCTTGGCCCCTCAACAAGAACTCGCACCAAAGGCTCTGTTCCCGAGTAACGGACAAAGATGCGGCCCTTCCCATCAAGAGCCGTTTCGACTTCTTTCATGATGCGATCAAAACCTTCGATCTGATCAAAAGGCACGCGTTCTTTCACCCGAGTGTTAATCAGCACTTGAGGCATGTCTTGCATCACTTCGTTTAACTCGCTAAGGCGCTTCTTTTCGCGTAATGCAACGGCCAACATATTCAAAGCCGCGACACAGCCATCCCCTGTCGTCGAGTGATCTAGGAAAATAATATGTCCCGACTGCTCGCCGCCAAGAACGTAATTGTTTTTACGCATGCATTCGACCACATGCTTATCACCAACATCCGTGCGCTCAACGCGAATACCGTGCTGACTTAAACACTGATCCAATCCGTAGTTACTCATTTGCGTCGCTACAACGACGTCATTATTGAGCTTTCCAAGCTTCTTTAGGTGGATCGCACAGATTGCAAGAATATGATCACCGTTAATCAGGTTACCGGTTTCATCCACCATGATGACCCGGTCCGCGTCTCCGTCCAGACTAATCCCTACGTCAGCACGATACTTTAAGACCGCCTCGCAGGTTTTGTTGGGATACAATGCCCCTGTTTTGTCATTGATATTAAACCCATTGGGCGCATTTCCAAGAACGATCACTTCAGCGCCGAGCTCTTCAAAAATCGCCGGTGCCACTTTATAAGCGGCCCCATTCGCACAATCCAAGACAATCCGGAACCCATCTAAGGTCAGATCCAAGGGAAAGGTGTTTTTTGCAAACACGACGTATCTTCCCATGGAGTCATCAATACGACGAGTACGGCCGATGCTTTTAGACTCAACCAGTTTGCTGGAAAGCTCTTCATGATTATAAACGAGAGTCTCAATCTGGCGCTCCATACGGTCCGAGATCTTAAAGCCATCCGGCCCAAAAATCTTAATCCCGTTATCTAAGTAGGCATTATGAGAGGCCGAAATAACAATTCCCGCATCCGCCCGCATATTCTGAGCCAGATACCCAATCCCTGGCGTCGGAAGAGGACCAACCAACTGAACACGCACCCCCATGGAATTCAACCCACTGGAAAGCGCCTGTTCCAGCATATAGCCGGACAAGCGGGTGTCTTTTCCGATCAAGACCATTGGATCCTGTCCCCGTCGGCGAGTGGTCTTTCGAAGAATATATCCCATGGCCTGCCCGACTCGGACGACGGTCTCAGGGGTCATCGGAAACTTATTCGAGGTCCCGCGGATACCGTCGGTTCCAAACAATCGAGGGGCCGCACTATCAGGCGTCACCACCGTATTTTCAGCAAGGCTCTGGCTGAGCTGACCTGGGTCAATCTTTTCCTGGCTCACTAGATACTCCAGTTGGTTCTTTAATATTCGATTCTATAATAGCTGTAATCTCAGGGGGATCAACTTCTTGCACACGAACCCCTAGGGGCAAATTAAGGCCCTTTGTTCTCACTTTGACTCGTTGTTGCCCCGGTTGGGCCGAGGCGAGATCGATAGTGATAAATTTATCCTCGAGGGCTAGGGACTTCATGGCCGGACGAGGCCCCTTTAGGCGCAAGCTGACTTTCTTTACTGAAGACTTTTCGTTGACCAGAGTGTTGCTCGCTCCCATTAGGTAGCGAATATTCACTTCCTGGGTGATCGTGGTTTCCTGCCCACCCCGAATAGCTAGCCACAAAATGATGGCAACGACCAAGCCCAGAAGCTTTAGGCTTAGGTTATTGGTGGCCATTTTCTTAACGGAAAACTGGTTCACGCCGGACCTCCTGGATCCGCTTTCATCTTCAGGTTGAATAATTTATATAGCTCTTTACGCACTCGAAAGTGATCCACGTCCATCACCAGCTGGCCACCAGAGACCAAACTCACCGAGCGATTCTCCTCGCTGACCACAAGAACAAAGGCGTCTGACTCTTCAGTCAGGCCTAAAGCGGCTCGGTGCCGCGTTCCCAGGTTTCGATCAATAATGGGGTTTTTACTTAGGGGCAAAAAACACCCCGCGTGCTCAATCCGTCCGCTTCGAATCAACACAGCTCCGTCATGCAAAGGCGAACTGGGTTGAAACAGACTCAGCAGAAGATCACCCTGAACCTCGGCATCTACACGAGGACCTAATTCGATAAAGTAATCCAAGCTGATTTCGTTTTCGATCACAATTAAGGCCCCCAAACCCTTTTGCGCCAATGTGCTTGCCGCCTTTGCGATCTCTTCGATCAAGTGAGCTTCCTTCAAGGGGGTCACACCGGTCAACAGTGGGTTAGAGCCCAACTGCGCCAAAGCCTGACGAATTTCTGTTTGAAACAGGATGACAACAATCAGGAATAAGTTGGTGAAGAAGGTTTCAAGAATCCAATGAAAGGTGATCAGCTCAAGCCATATACTCACGAAATAAGCGATGGATAGAATTCCAATCCCAGAAAGAATCTGCACAGCTCCCGAACGCTTTGCCAAAAGCAAGACACGATAGACGACCACCCACACAAGAAGGATGTCGAAAACATCCACCAAGTGCAGCGAATGCCACGTACTTTGTAAGTCAGCGATCAAGTCGTTAATGGGTCACCTCAAAATTGGAACTCTGCTCAACCGCCCTAGTGTAAGGGCTTTTAACAAGATGCGGTAGCCAGACGCCCCCTAAGCCCTAGGTAAATTTTACCCACCCCAAAGCCCAAGCCCCCATGAAGCCTCTTTGGTCCCTCCCCCAACTCACCTAGGCCTTTCAGAGTCGCTCTGAATTTCTATTTGAGTCCTCCGACGGGGCTCCACGGCAGGAACTCCCCAGCCTAACGG
>NYZX01000027.1 GCA_002686065.1 Pseudobdellovibrionaceae bacterium
CGAAGCGAGCCCAGCCCACCCGGAAAATCTTCGAAAAAATCCGTGAGGCAGAACTCCCCGTCGACTCAAAGGTTCGGCGGGTGCGTAGCGAGCGCGGCCTACACCCGACGAAAAACCTCTCGAGCATCGCTGAGCAGATTCTAAAGTCCTCGAACAAGTAATCGCAAAGCCACGACTCGTCCTTATTTGGAACGGCTGGTAAATTTTTTGTGTATCAAAAAATCAATAAAATTCAAATTTGTAAGTAATTCCTGTTGCTTAGATAGTTCTTATCAATTTGAAACGACTAAAGTATAGAGACAATTTCCCGATATCTGAATTATGCAAAATGGTGTACGTTTCCTGATTTTTAGTTTCCTTGCGATGGCTTCTGCAGCCTTCATTGGCGTCAACGACTTAACGGCCGAGTACCGCTACAAGGACCGAAAACCCGACCAAGTAAAAGCGCTTGGAACAGAGACCCTTATCGAAGCGATGCATTCGCTGAAACTAGACTGCGAAAGCCAGGCCGAACGATTTCAAATCGAGCAAGCTCATCTACAGATCTCGGGCCCGTTCTGCGACAAGCAGCACAGCCAAGTTTCCATATCTAATATGACAAATGGCTTTGAAGGCACAACCTTCGCGGTGAACGGAACTCAATTTGTATCTGATTATCTTTATTTAGATCCGGGCGCGAACCAGCTTCGAATCACCTACGGATCCGGAAGCCGGCAGCAGGTCCAGGACCTTGTTGTGTTCCGAACCTCAAAGCAACCAGCCAACTAGTTCACTAAAGTGAAACCCAGCAGAAAGAGCTGCTCCCGCTCACCTGTGGTGTTTGCGGAATCTTCCGTGGTCGACGTGATCAATCGAGAGCCCCCTAAGACGGCCGGCCGCTCAGTCAGTTGAATATTTGTACTTAGCCCCGGCGCCCATTGCTTCGTCCCGATCAACGAGACCTGCTGGTCTCGTGATTCATAGAAACTATCCACGCGATAGATCGGACTGACCGGATAACCCAAAGATAGAATCAGTCGATCAGAATCGCGCAAGACGACTCGAGCATCCACCTTGTAAGGGTTCAAAATTTGGGCTCGAAAACTGCTACCACTCAACGAGTACCGCAACTTAACACCGAAACCCTGTTTGGTTTTCAACTGCACATTCGACGCTTTTTCCTTAAGCTCGTAAACAGGCTTTAGATCTTCACTGTTTTTAAAGTATCTATCCAAGTGATACTCGGTCAGACGCCGAATCACAAAGTTACCGTATTCACGTTGACGGCGACTGTCTTCCTCCACCGTCACCACTGTCCCCGGAGTATATTCAAATTCGGTAAATGGGTTTGGTACGTTATAAAACTGCTCGGCCGCCGTTCGACCAAATTCTTCTTCGTAACGAATTTGAAATTCTTTGGTCAGCCGATCATCGAAAATGCGTTCATGTAGGGTCTCGCTTTGTTCCTCTTGGTAGGGGATGGCGACGAAACTTGGAAAGTCCGTTCGGGGCTCGTTGGCGACATCATCCGTATAGCCACGGTGCTCACCCAAGGGCGACGGGTCGCCAAAGGCCGGTGCGGTAAAAATACTAATCCCAATAAGGGCTACCAAAAGCTTGATCATCGTCCTCGCTGAACCGTTTAAGGCCGGCCAATTTCGCACCGCCCCTACGACTATTTTAGTGCAATTTTGATTCCCAGGGAGCAATTCGGACCTCATCCGGACCTCAGACCACAACCACTCAAGATCGCCTCAAAACAAGGCGTCTGCCTTCTTGCCAGCCGCCAGATCGCTAAACAAAGCGTCTAAAATACATAAATAGTATATATGATGCATATGGTAATTATGAAAAGACCAATAAATTCAACTGGATAGACCAATAAAATTCAATGGCTATTTTTGCGCACTGCCCCTATACTGCCGGGGTAGAAAAGGAACGCTATGACCGTGGCTGATCAAAGCTTGAAAACCAAAGCCGATCTGCATATTGCCCGAAAGCTGTGGCATATGGGTGGAGTCCTGTCCATCATCGCGGTCTACCTAAATATCAGTCGCCCCGATGCTTTGGCGCTTGCCACCAGTCTGACCGTTTTTGCCTTTACAGTGGATTTTGTCCGATTGCGATCGGAAGCCATTAACTCCATCGTTGTGCGCGTATTCGGCGTCTTCATGCGAGCCTCAGAACGAACCTCCTGGAGTGGCGCTAGCTTTTTGATGTTGGGTGTTCTTGTGTGCGTTTCTCTGTTTGAAAAACGCATTGCTTTGCTGGCCTTGTTGTTTCTTGCCATTTGCGACCCCGCCGCCAGTTACTTTGGCGTAAAATACGGGCGCGACAAGCTGATCGGCAATAAAAGTCTGCAAGGAACAGCCGCCGCCTTTTTGATATGCACCGGACTTTCTGCTGTTTACTTTTCGGTAAACGGTTTTATGATTGAACGATTATTGATCGCAAGCCTCATTGCAGGACTGATCGGAGCCTTTGCCGAACTGATTTCCATTGCGCAAATCGACGACAACTTCACTCTGCCCGTCCTTAGTTGTGCCATGCTGCACTTCTTGTTTCTAGTCTTTGGGGCCTGATAACCAAACAGGTTGAGCCAATGGGTCTTTTTACCGATAAGTCAGATGCTATGGCATCTTCAGATTCTCAAAAAAACGTTATGACTACACCGAAATCACGAGGCCGGCGGGTCCGCCCAAGACGAGGCATTCACATCTATGTTCTGCCGAACCTTCTGACCACGCTAAATATGTTTTTTGGCTACTTTGCCATTATCTACTCGATTTACGGTCAGTTCCTTATGGCCGCCTATGCCATCGTTGCCGCCGCCATCTTTGACTTATTAGACGGGCGAGTCGCACGCATGACCCACGCAACCAGCGAATTCGGCAGCCAATACGACTCGTTAAGTGATTTGGTTTCATTCGGCTTGGCACCTTCTATCTTGTTATTCCAATGGTCGCTTCAACCCTTTGGCCGCTTAGGCTGGCTGGCTTGCTTTTTCTACGTCGCCTGTGGCGCACTTCGATTAGCCCGATTTAACGTTCAAAAAGAAGTGATCGAAAAGGCCTACTTCCAGGGACTTCCTAGTCCGATGGCGGCGGGGATTGTGGCCTCAAGTGTGATGGCCTTTAACGACCTTGAAAAAGACGCGACTCGATCTAGTTTAATTCTTGGGATCACCTTTTTGCTGGGCTTTACCATGGTCAGCACATTTAGGTACCGCAGCTTTAAAGATATCGATTTCCGAAGACGCCTTCCTTTTCACTACCTGGTGTTCGGTGTCTTCGCCGTTGCCATCGTGGCCAACGACCCCGAAGTCATGCTATTCGCCTTGTTTCTAACCTACGCCTTACTTGGAGCCATCTTCGGTCTGTTCCGATTGGGTCGCAACCACCGACAATCTGGTTTTGATGAAGGCGGCGACGACCTTCATGAAGAAGTCCACGACGAGTAAAACACCCCTCCGATAGCGCACCCAGTCTCGCATTAGTGACGCGTCACTAATGCACTGATGCAGCAGGTCTCGGGAAAGTGACGCGTCACTTATGCGCGGACTCGGGGTGGGGCTGCTGGGCAGATCTTTGGGTGAAATATTGACAATTTTGCTGCGGACTGTCATTGATGAGGACCTAACCTAGGAGTCCCCATGAGTTTAAATGTCGGCCTTGTTGGCGCCACCGGAATGGTTGGCGAAGAGTTCATTCGCTTGCTAACGAAGCGAAACTTCCCCATCAAATCGCTTCGCCCTTTCGCCAGCGAGCAAAGCCTAGGTAGATCCATTGAACTGAACAGCGCAAAGTACCCCATCCAAATTTTAGAAGAGGGCTGCTTTGACGGACTTGATTTGGTGTTCTTTTCTTCGGGCGATGATATCAGCCTTGAGTGGGCCCCGAAAGCGGTCGCAGCTGGCGCAACGGCCATTGATAACTCGGCGGCCTTTCGCATGAACCCCGATTACCCATTAGTGGTTCCCGAAATCAACGCCGATCAACTAAAAAGCAAAGACACGCCTCAACTGATTGCGAACCCAAACTGCTCGACCATTCAGCTGGTTGTTCCCTTACTTGGTTTGAAAAAATTTGGCTTGGAGCGCGTGCAAGTTTCAAGCTACCAAGCCGTTAGCGGCGGTGGCAAACCCGCTCGTGATGAGCTTTTAGCTCAAACTAGGATTCACTCGGAGTCTCAATCGACAGACCCCGTGGTCGATTCTAAACCTGATAAGTTCCCCCACCAAATTGCCTACAACTGCATTCCTCAGATTGGGGGGTTTAATGACGATGGTTACTGCAGCGAAGAAGTAAAGATCATGAACGAGACCAAAAAAATTCTTGGTCTACCAGGTCTACCGGTCAGTGCCTTTACCGTTCGAGTTCCCGCACTGAATGGTCATGCGGAAGCCGTTTGGGTCACTTTGCAACAAGATGTCCGTCGCGATGACATTCTTTTTGCATTGAAAAACACGGAAGGCTTACAAGTCATCGATGACCCAAAAACAAACCAGTACCCGACTCAGGTCCAGGCCTCAGGACAGGAAGACGTCTTCGTCGGACGCGTCCACAAGGATCTCAGCCAGCAAAACACCTGGCTGATGTGGGTCGTAGCGGACAACATTTGGAAGGGTGCTGCCCTGAACGGACTTCAGATCGCAGAACGGCTATTTCTGTAGCGGTTTTTTGACTTTGGTCGGTCTCCCGTGGTGAAATTTTAGGGATGGCTGATCGTTTTTTATTCCATAGTTTTTCCACTCTTCTTCTAAGCCTGGCGCTGATTCAAAGCGCCCACGCCACGATTTCGTTTAGCGAGATCTCCGGGGCTTCTGTTTCCGATTTAAACGAAGATGATTCGTCGGTCACAAACCCTGATGTCTTCGGGGGTGGAGCAAACGCGGGCGCGTGCACGACGGCCGACCTTGATGACGAGCTTCTGTGCAACACATGTACAGGAATCGTAGATGTTACGACACTCAATACGGCCAATGGCGTCTGTAATCAGCGCGCGGTCATCTTAGGAACAACATACCTGAACATTACTTTTTCAGCGACCACGGCAGGCTATGCCGCCGCGACGAACTCAGATGGTGATGAAATATCAGGGACCGAATACAATTCGCCGAACAGTATTTCCGCAGGATCGTCCATTACCGTTTCAATCCCCTGGTCTTCGATTTGCTCGGACAGCGACATCACCGGGTCTGATACCGGCGATGGCTGCGAGGACGGCGAGGGCTTCGTTGGAAGTATTCGAGTCGGGGTCGCACCCGACGGAAACCGAAACCTTTCAGATTCAGGGGCGGACTATTCAAAGGTGAACATTACCTTCTCTAGTCCAAACACATTTATCAGCGGAAGCGATTGCACCAGTGATTCATTATGTGATGTGGACCTGTTCCCTGGAGACCAGAAGGTCTATATCGACGGACTGGCCGCCGGTGATGGGTTTCCTCTTGTCGACGCCCCAAGCAATGCCTCGATTTCTATTTCGCGAATTGCCTTGTTTTACTCGTCGCTAGGGTTTTCAAGCACTTACCCTGGGGCCGCCGAAGGTTACGCCTTCTTAGATATCCTTGATGAAGGAGCAAGCAGTACACCCGACACAGTTGATGGCCTTCAAAATGACGTGCTGTATTTCTTCCGTTACGCCGGTGTGGACGAGGCCGGAAACATCATGGCCTTTGCCGACCCCGCAAATGAAAACTCAAGTGGCGGTATCGACAGCTGTAGTGCCATTGCCTCTAGCATGGACCTGACCAGCTGTTCTTTAGCGGTCACGCCAAGTAAGGTCATCGGACTGCTTGCCGAGGACGCCAATTGTTTCATCACAACGGCCGCTTATGGATCTAGCTGGCATGGCAAGGTTGTTGACTTCAGACAATTCAGAAACAAAGTTCTTCTACGAAGCGAGTTCGGACGCAAAGTGATCACCTGGTACTACGAGTATGGCCCCTACGGCGCCCGCGCGATCAACACACACCCTTGGTTAAAGCCATTCACCAAGGCGGCACTTTATCCTTTGTGGTTATTTTCAAAGCTAAGCCTGCTTTGGGGCTTCATGCCGACACTTCTTGGAACTCTTCTTTTCGGTTTTTTGTGCTTTATGGGCCTGTCCTATGCCTACCAGCCCGAAGAAGAAGATCACCGCTCGAAGAACTAAACCGAGCCAACTAGGGGTCCTATGAAACTCATCATTGTTCTTGCCATCGCCCTTCTTGTGCCAAGCCTTGGATACAGCCAGGACGAGCCCGATTTCGACTTGGAAATCGAGTCTAACTTTTTTGACGGCGACGACCTTCCTAGTGATGACGAAATGATCGACGACGCTTTTGTGGATGAACCTGAGGATATCGTGGATACCCCCACCCCTCTTCCTGAANAANTTCCCCCCCCAATGGACTTCCCTCCACCGCAGCAAGCTGAGCAGCCAAGAAATGAAATCCCATTGCCAACAGAGCAGGACCTTGACGACGAACTCCCCGAAAACGAGGTCATTGTCGATCGCCCAAAGACAACCGTTCCTATGCCTCACCTTCAGCCNTCGCAGAAGCGCCGATACATTCGACATCCCTATTCCGAAAAAGGTCTGACACGAATTACAAGCGACGGTGATTATGTGTACTCGGTCAAAAAGTCGCCACAAAAAAGTGCCGTTTCCGTTCGCTTTGGCATGTACGAGCCGACCAACTTGACCTCCGACAACGGGCAGACCTTTGAAAACATCTACGGTGGCTCAAGTATCTTCATCAATGGCGACTACGAGTGGCGATTATCACAGAAGTTCGGCTATTTAGGCCTTAAACTGGGCACTGGAATTAGCTTCGCCGAAGGCAATGGCGTGTTTGAGAATGACCCAACCCTCGAAGCCAAAGAAAGCTACCAATTATTTATATTCCCGAATCANCTGACCCTGGCCTATCAATTTCGTTACTCGGAAAGCCAATGGGTGATTCCCTATATCGAAGGTGGNGGAGGCTATTTTGGCCTACTTGAACTTCGTGATGACGGGGACGTTGCCTTTGGGGGCGCCGCCGTCGGNGTTGGTGCCGCCGGTGGAATGTTCAACTTAGCTAGCCTAACACCTGACGCCGGACGCGGACTGGACCGTGACTACGGGATCAACAATATATTTTTGACCGTCGAGTTCCGAGGCATCTTCAGCTTTAACCAAGCCCTAGATGTCAGCGCCAACATTATAAATGCCGGCTTTCGTGTCGAGTATTAATAAGACCTAAACCCCTAAAGCGACCTAAGATTTCGTAATCCTATCTAAAGGATTGTTGCGAATCACGATCCCCACAAAATCTTTATTGCTTAAGTTCTTAAGACAGCCGCTTCATACCTAGTCGGACTGCTAAGTTACTATGAATTGTTTATTTCGCGCTGTCATTTGCCTAACACCCTCGAGATTCTATGCCGTGAAGACACTAACTGACGAACAATATTCGTAAATTGGGGGACGTGATGAGTGAGGGCGCATTGGACATTAACCGTCAAATTCAAAAAATAGATGAAACAATGGACGACTTTCGATCCGAACAACAGGCAGGCCTGGTGAACGCCATCGATCGAACCCAAGCCGTCATCGAGTTTGACTTAAAAGGGAATATCCTTGAAGCCAACGACAACTTCCTTGCGGCCATGGGCTACGATGCTGACGAAGTCGTAGGCAACCATCACTCGATGTTTGTCGATGACAAATATGCTCGCAGTAAAGACTACGCCGAATTCTGGAAACGCCTTGCCGCCGGCGAGACCTTTACAAATCAATTTAAAAGAAGTGCAAAAGGCGGAAGAATCATCTGGATTCAAGCCACCTACACTCCTGTGATCAATGCTGAAGGCAAACCTTATAAAGTGGTCAAATTCGCAACTGATATCACCGAACAGAAGACCAAAGACAATGAGAACAACAAGCTTCTAGAAGCCATCAGCAAAACCCAGGCNGTGATTGAGTTCGACCTAACAGGAACGATACAAACGGCCAACGATAATTTTTTAGCGACGGTCGGTTACGGGATAGATGAAATTCGCGGCAAACATCACTCGATGTTTGTGGATCCTGAATACGGAAAATCCGCCGAGTACTCTGACTTTTGGCGCCGACTAGGAAGCGGCGAAGCGATCACCAGTCAGTTTCAACGCTTTGGTAAGGGCGGAAANTCCATCTGGATCCAAGCCACCTATACTCCGATCGAAGACATGGAAGGCGAAGTCAATAAGGTTGTTAAGTTCGCCTCTGATATCACAGAACAAATCGAACTTGAGAATGCAGCGAAACAAAAAGCCCAGCGCGACCAGGAACGAGTCGATGATTTATTAGCTAAAGTGGAAATGATCGCTAAAGGCGACCTCACCGTTAACACCTCGACGTCGGAAGCGGACCCCATCGCGCAGCTTTCCAACGGCATCCAGACGATGACCACAGGACTTGCCGATACAGTGGGAAAAGTCATCGACGCCGCGGCCGCCTTCCAACAGCTATCCGACAGCATCAATGATCAAACCAACAGGGTCGCATCCGGGGCTCAATCTCTGGGAGCCACGGTTGAAGAAATGAACGCAACCGTCGAAGAGCTTTCTGCATCCAATGACATGATCGCATCGAACTCAAAAGAGGCCTCTGATGGCGCACAGTCAACACAAGGTCAGGCCGAAGATGGAAAAGGCTCTATGCAAAAAGCGATGGATTCGATGACGGCCATCAAAAAATCTTCGGATAGCATCTATGACATCATTGAAGTGATTGACGGAATATCAGACCAAACAAATCTACTGGCCTTTAACGCTGCCATTGAAGCCGCCCGCGCTGGNGANCACGGCCTGGGGTTTGCNGTGGTCGCAGAAGAAGTNCGCAAACTGGCCGAGCGATCCTCGGAAGCCACCAAAGAAATCGGAAAACTGATCAAAGAAAGCCAAAGTACAGTCAGCGAAGGNAACGAAGTCTCTAAAGAAGCGTTCAANACTTTTGAAGAGATCATCAAAGGGGTTTCCAAAAACGCTGAAGCCATTGGGCAGATTAGTCATTCCACGCAAGAGCAATCACACGCTGCCCGCGAAGTCGCCACGGCCATCGAAGAGGTGGCAACACAAACAGAAGCCAGTGCACAAGCGTGCACCAGTATTGCCGATGCCACGACCAATCTGAAGCAGCAAGCCGACGACTTGGTTGCCAATATTAGCCATTTCAAACTCGCTGAGTAAACTCGACTCAGCGAAACTGTGGGGCGTAGGTCATGACAAATTCAGAGATCAAACGAATTTCTATGTTAGCCGAGAAACTGACCGGAAATACTTTTGAAGGAAAACGAAAAAGTTTTTTCATTTCTCGCATTCAAAAGCGACTTTCTCAGGTTGGAATCTCAGAAATCGAAGAATATTTTAAGCTGATTCATAAGGACCGAAACGAACAGACCGCTTTTGTCGATCTTTTTACGACTCACGAAACATACTTTTTTCGAACGAAGCACCTTTGGGATCGATTTGCATTGGAGCTCAACGCATTACCACAGTCCTCGGAGCCTTTGCGTGTTTGGTGTGCCGCCTCCTCGACAGGCGAAGAGGTCTACTCGATTGCGATGATGTTAACAGAACACCAGCACCACAACCCACAATTTAAGTTCAGCATCCTCGCTTCTGACATATCCGAACCAAGCCTTTCCATTGCAAAAGAAGGAGTCTATCGCGGACGCAGCAAAAACTCTCTTGAAAGCTATAGTCAGTTTTTGAAGCAAAACTATTTTCGTGACACCGACGATGACAGCATGAAAGCACGGGCCCTGCTAAAAAAGAACGTCCAATTTGTCCGACACGACCTACTTTCAGCCAAACGAATCAGCGGAGAGTTCGACTTTATCTTTCTAAGAAATGTGCTTATTTACTTCACCATCGATAAAATCGACAAAATTTTAGATAACTTATCATTGAACTTGAAGGACNCCGGGCATTTGGTCATCGGAGAATCTGAGTCCCTGTTGCACACTAAAAAGTACGTCTATCAAAACCCCTGCTTTTACAAAAAGGCTGTTGCTACATGAGCTATCCCAGAACTTTTCTAAACATCGGCGACCTCTTTGTTTGTGGCCCAGAAAACATCGTCATTACCAATCTAGGGTCTTGTGTTGCCTTAGGCCTGGTGTGGAAACGAAAAGGACTTTTCTCGTTGTGCCATTGTCTTTTGCCCGAGCCGATCCATGACACTGTAAAGCTATCGAATCATGGGCCAGCAAAATATGTGACTCTCGCCGTTCCNTTAATGCTNAAAGAGATGGGGGTTCCGCGCAGACAGTATCGAGACCTCGAGGCTCATGTCTTTGGCGGCGCCCAGCAATATAAGGTGATGGAAGTCGAGCGGAACGTTGGGCAACTGAACATCAATGCCTTGCTGCAAGCTCTTGCCTTCTACCAAATCCCCATCGTCGAAACTGATGTCGGAGGACAAGTCTGTCGGCAGGTTCACTTGAATACAACCACCGGTACATTTGATGTCAAAAAACCAGAACAAAGCGGGGGTCAAGTATGGAAAGCCAACTAGAAGGATCGTCAAGCCATAGCCTACCAACGACATCCGCATTGGACCACCAATATGGTACTTTCGTCTGCGGAGACCATCTTTTTGCTCTACCCGTTGCAAAAGTGATGGAGGTCATTCGCTTTGAACAAAAGCTGGTTAAAATTCCTCAGACTCCTGATTTCGTACTTGGTGTTTTTGACTTTCGCGGTCAAGGTGTCCCCTTAATCGATATTCAAAAAATGATGTTTGATACTCCTAGCGAGGTCGACTCAAAAGGCAAGGTCGTTTTATTTACCGTCGACGGAAAAGTGCTGGGCATATACATTGACCGAGTCCGCGATATTTTAAACACAAAATCGACGACGCTTTCTAAAATCCAATTTCGACAGAAAACGGGCCGAGAAAACCTTGTTAAAAACCTGATTCATCAAGGTAACGACGCCGCTCCTATTTACGAAATTGCACCCGACCTGGCCCTTGAAATTGATGGGCTTCCATTGATTGAAAGCTTATATAAATCCCAAAACGGGGCCAAAGCCGTCGACAGCCTAAAGTACATTTCCTTTCAGGTCTCTAACGTTTGGATGGCGATTCCACTTGAGCATGTTCAAGAAATCACGCCCAACCAAAACTTGATTCAAAGTGACCTGTCATTAGATTTTGCAGTCGGACTAATCACTTTGCGAAACCAACCGATCCCCGTCATGGATTTAGCAACCTTCCTTGGCCACAGCCAATTACGAGATGAAGCCAGTCGTGGCCCGGGCAAAGTCTTGATTACACCCTTACAGCGAGGCCGCCTCGGCTTGTTGGCAGATCGCTTAGGAGAACTGCAAACCGTCCCTAAGGACGACATCAAACCCGTTCCGCGNTTTGGCAACAAAGGACAGGCTCATTTGTTTTCAGGTGTCATATTTGAAAATGACAAGTCGGTCCTGCTATTACGTCCCGAAGTTCTTGCCGAAGATGAAGACATCTTAAGCATGCTCGTCGAAACCCAATCAAGTGAGAACTCGAATGTGCAAGGTCTATCTGACCAAGCCGCGACATTAAAAGACAAAGCCCACCGCGGGACCTATTTAAAGATGTTCTTCGGGGAAACTGTTTTAGTGTCCACCGAAGACATTCAAGAGCTTGTCCCCTACGACCAGTCTGCGATAACAACGCCTCTCGGTAAAATGAAACACTTTGAAGGCCTCCTTGAGCTTCGTGGACAGAGTATACCTATCTATAACGTCGAATCCTATTTTGGCTTGGANTCCGACCAAAGCTCTAAGGCCCGTGTGATGATCGTCAACAATAACGGTACACGCCTTGGGATGATCGTCCGCCATGTCGATGATTTAGTAAAAGTATCTAACAGTGATCGCGCCGGAAAAGATTCTGTCTTTTTAAACCAAGTTCATAAAAAATTTCGTGATCGCATTCAGGGCTTCGTCCACATCGAAGCTAAAAATGATTCGAGTCAGGTCGGACGTGCGATGATGATTTACGACGTCAAAGGTCTGCTTGGCGATATGTCCACGACCAAGGCCGGGTAATTTCTTATNATGAAACGTCTTATAATAAGACGTTTCATTTCGCTTAGATTCTCGGCGAAAGACTTCAATTTTGACGAGCTTCTATACAACGTTTAAAAATTAGCCTACTGAAAACAACCTAATCGCTCCCCGCTGGCATCATATTTGAACTATAGTTTCATAGCTAACTTCTTGGGGGACGTATCATGGCGCTTAGACCGCGCAACATCATCGCGCTTATTGCATTATCAGGTGTTCTTGTGTTCACCTTTCAAAACTGCTCCAGTCAGGTTCAATTCGAATCAATGCCTGACGAAGCCTTGGCTAAGGACCTTGTACCTGAGTCTTTTAAAGCTTCATTCTCGTCGTCTCAGACGGTCAGCGGCTCGGCACAAATGGATGTTTCGGCCGGGTGGATTTCCTCCACCTTAGTGATGGATGGCCAACTACAATCCCACTCAGTGGACTTCTCCCAAATCGAGCGACCAACCGTCACCCAATCCTACACTCAGGGGCAAGACGGCACACCTGTTACAGATCAGTTTACTCAAGCTTCTTCCAGTGGCGTTGTCGACATCCTTATCGTGATCGATAACTCAGGAAGTATGAGGCAAGAACAAATCGGAATGGCTGACCGAATGCAGCCTCTTCTTTCAGCCATTAGCGGCGCCAACTGGCGCATTGGTGTGGTCACCACCCGCGAAAGTGACGGATGCATGCGCGCTGTCATCAATAAAGGTGACGTCGATGCGGAACAAGCCTACCGAAATGCCCTTGATGCGGGTGCCAGCGGCGGCATCGAAAAAGGGATTCTGCAAGCCCTGAACGGACTCGATTGCCAAGGCACTCAATGGCTTCGAACCTCTTCGACCCTGGCTGTGTTGTTTGTGACTGACGAAGATGACGATAGCACCGAAACGCCTGAGAACCTTTATACATTGATTCGAACCCAAGGCCGCGAGCTTGGGACCAATGCCCGCTTTTACGGACTATTAAATCCCAACCAAGAGGGCGAATATAAAACTCTGGTTGAAGACTCCAACGGACTCAAAGGCGATGTCGGGTCGTCCGATTACACACCTGTGCTTCAGCAAATTTCAAGCGACATCGCAACGATCTTGCAAAACCAATTCGAACTTTCAGCAACCCCTGATGCAGANGTCACAGTNCTCGTCGAAAACGACCCACGTCGGGATAACTTTAAAGTCGAAGGAAATGTCCTGACCTTCTTCGACCCTATCCCCCAAGATGGCGCCACTATTACGGCGAGCTACACCGCCAACGCCGTCCCGAAGTTCAACTCGGTGACCCTATCCGAAAAGCCGTTGGATGGCTCGCTATCAGTTAAGGTCAACGGTCAAGCTCTTAGCGGATCCGAGTACAGCTTGGATAACGACTCGCTCGTATTAAGCTTTGTCAATCAACCCGCGGACAGCGCGGCCGTGCAAATCAGCTTCAAAAAGAACCTCGATTTACTCACTGGAGTCGCCCTACTTCCNCAGGCCATCGCCGAATCGATCACACTGGTAGGCGCAGGCACCGAAGTGATCGAGCCGGCTCATAACCCGCAGACGGGATCGGTTGAGTTCATCCCGACCCCAAGTGAAGGACAACAGTTTCAAGTTCAGTACAAAACGATTGCTGCCCCGATTCTTCAATACTCCATCGGGGTCGCTGCCCAAAACTTAGAAGCGTGGGACCTTGATTCTAATGACCCGATCCCATCCGTGGTCNACGGATANAACCTAAGNTTCTATCAANCCGACTACAGCTATGGCCGGCAGGTTGGACTTCGGTTCCAAACGACAAGCTCTGGTGATCAGTCATTTAGCCTGCCAGACAATGTCGACTTGGATAGCCTNGCCCTACTTCAAGGAGCCGACGTCTGCATCCTGTATGCTCATGACAGAGTGGTTTCTTGCGATATCACCAGCGATATCACCGTTGAGCTCGCCTACAACCANACCGTACCCATTTCGATCTTCAATTTAGACCTTCCAGATTCGGTGGACCCAGAGCAGGGCCAGTGGACTGTTAAAATCAATGGTCTTGTCACAACGGCCTACGAGCGCACCGGCTCGCAAATCC
>NYZX01000028.1 GCA_002686065.1 Pseudobdellovibrionaceae bacterium
GTCATTCATCGTGAAGCCATAAGATTCAACAATGTGACTGATTCTCTTTTTGGGAATCTCAATGCGTCCATTTTCAATGTGACCAATTGCCGTTTGGCTATAGCCACAAATAAGACTGGCCCGATATTGCGAAAACCCCTTTAGCTTTCGCAAAACAGTTAAAACTTTTGCCTCCTTAGTGATAACTTTTTTGTAGCTTCGCCTAAGGGGATTGTTTTCAATAACCTTAGATTTCTTGTGGCCCAGCTTGAGTTTTACTTGTTCAATTTTTCCATCACGGCATAGACAAAAGTCTGCATAGATAAAATCATAAGCTGATAAAATGTTTTCTATTTTTGTTCTATTTAAGGTCGTTCTGCCGTTTTCAAATCGTTCAACGGCTTTAAAATTCACTCCCAATAGAATGCCAGCATCCTTTCGATTGAGGCCTTTTAGTTCTCTGAGTTTGCGCAAAGTCAGTGCGTCGGTTTTCACGTTTGTTTTGTCCATTTTTCCTCCTTGGTTTCATTCGTTTTCGTTTTATCTGCCAGCACTTCGCTGGTTGCCAAATAGCAATTTCTGCCAGCGAGGTGCGACGGAATTTTTTAAAAAAATTCAAATGGTTAACGAAGAAGGCGTGCTACCGTTTTTAGAAAAAATGCCTGTGCTACCGACTTAGCCAAATACTTAGCCAAAGTTAGCAAACGACAGAAATTTAAAGAAAGATTGAGAAATAAACGAGGGGAGTAATTCTAGCTAACTCATTGAAACCCTTTAAGAATCATTTCAATTAGTTAAATGTAATTTTCAAAAGTTTGCTAGATTCATTGCCCGAAAAATGGTGGACCCGACAGGGATCGAACCTGCGACCTAAGCGCTGCCAGCGCTTCGCTCTCCCAACTGAGCTACGGGCCCATTCGTATAAAACGAAAGCTAGGGTTTACACGGAACCACAGGGCTCGTCAACGCTCAACAAGGCGGACGTGAGGGGGAGCTTTTGTCGGCTACTGAATAGGGCTCAATCCAATAGTGTTTATGAATTTTGTTGTTTTTTCCACAACAACCCCCTAAGTCCTCTTCCGTTCAGGGGATAGGGGTTGAGAGCATCGATGGACTGGGGTAATGCTGGGGCTTACTCTTTCAAGGTTGTGGTTTATGCAAGACCGCTATCGGTCCGTCCGGCAAAAAAGCCTCGAGCTCGTGGCGCCTCTTGAGCTTGAAGATTATGTGGTTCAGCCGCATCCAGAAGTGAGTCCTCCAAAGTGGCACCTGGCCCATACAACCTGGTTTTTTGAGAACTTCCTTTTAAAGAAACTAAAAAGCTATCAGCTCTTTGATCCTCATTTCGATGAGCTATTTAATTCCTACTATAAAACGCAAGGCGAGCATTGGCTTCAAAGCCAGCGTGGGCATCTGTCGCGTCCCACGGTTGATCAGGTGTTGGCCTATCGGCGACATGTAGATGAGGCTCTATTGGCTTGGCTGAAAGTGTCGCCGAACAAAGATCTACTAAAGGTCCTTGAAGTGGGGATTCAGCATGAACAACAGCACCAAGAGCTTCTGCTTATGGATATGAAGCGGATTCTTGGGCAGTATCCTATCTTCTCAAAGTTCACTGGACCCGTGAGCGACCACCTTAAGCCCCTGAGTAAGTCCTGTGAGTGGCTTGCTTTCCCGGCCTCAGAAGTTCAAGTGGGATCACAGGGGCTTGAGTTTAGTTTTGACAATGAGGAGCCGAGACACCCGCGACATCTTGGGGCCTTTGCTGCGAGCTCGCGAGTCGTTTCCAATGCCGAGTATCTCGAGTTTATTCAGGCCGGAGGCTATGAAAACCCCGAGCTATGGCTGAGTGATGGATGGGACTGGGTTAATCAGTCCCAGGCAACAGCGCCGATGTATTGGCGAAACCAGTCTGGAACTTGGATGCAGTATCGTCTTTCTGATGGGTTGAAAAGCGTCGAGTTGGATCAGCCGGTGATGCACTTAAATTATTATGAAGCGGATGCCTTTGCTCGGTTTCAAGGGGCGAGATTACCGACAGAGTTCGAACTGGAGAAATTGCTGACAGAGCCGGTCTCGATAGAAGGCCTTGGTCAGCTTTGGTTATGGTCTCAGTCATCTTATTCAGCTTATCCGGGATACCGGCAGCCAGAAGGCGCTTTTGGCGAGTACAACGGTAAATTCATGGTCAATCAGATGGTCCTCCGAGGGGGCTGCCTGGCCACTCCCGAAGGGCACTTCCGTGCCAGCTATCGCAACTTCTACCGCGCGCATCAGTCGTGGGCTTTCACCGGGCTGTTGTTGGTTAGGTCGGTGTCAAGCTGCACATGATCGATTGAGCGCTCGGCTTGCGTCTTGGTTTTCGGGTTTTATAATAGGTCCCATCAGACAGACGTAACAAATACAAGCTAAGGGCGTAGTCCTGGGTGCGTGCTTCAAAAGGTGGTCAATATTATGAGTTTGCATGATCATGAGGAATCCCAAGCGATGAATCTTAATCCCGATCTCGAGTTGATCCTTTCTGATTTTTCGTCTCGATTTGGGCATGGAAGTCTTGTTCCTCACGAAGTTAAAGCCTGGATGGATGCTCAAATGCAGCGTCCTCAGGTCTACCTTGAGCATGCGAGTTATGACGACGAAGGGTACAGTCGGAACGTGCTGTTTGAAACTAAGCAAACAGAACTCGTGTTAGTTGGCTGGCAAGCGGGTCAAGAGACCCCAAAGCATGATCATGAAGGGCGAAGTTGTTCGTTTATGGTGCTTTCAGGTGACATCGAGGAAGTCCGTTTTGATTCGTCAGGGCATGTGAGTGCTCAGTTGAAGCATCAGGCTCGCGATATTGTACAAATTTCAGATCCTACAGCGATCCACCAGATGGCTTGTCGACAGGGGCGCGCTCTTTCACTACATATATATTCGCCTCCGATGGGGTGACGCCCGTCCATTATTCGCTTAAAAAGGGTATCATGAAACACCTGGATGAAGTTCGCCAAATTTTGGAAATGCTAACGACCGAGCTTGAGCAGCTGGGGCGGCGAGATCGTCCGTTTTTTAGCTATAAAAATGCAAAATCGCTGCTTGAGGAGCCACACTTTACGGTTGGTGCAAAACGCTCGCCTCAGGAATTGGTTGAGGCCGTCGAGACCGTGCTGAAGCATTCTGTTGATAACTCACACCCGATGGTTATGAACCAGCTGTTCAGTGGATTTGATGTACACTCCTTTTTAGGGCAGGTCCTGAATTCGTTACGTAATACCACCATGGCAACTTTCGAAGTGGCTCCTGTGGCGACAATGATCGAACACCTTTTGATCAAAAAGTTAGGAGACCTTATCGGGTTTGATTCTCCTGGTGGAATTATGGTGACTGGGGGGAGCCAGGCGAACTATCAGGCGCTGTTGTGTGCGCGACAAAGCCGATTCCCTGAAATGAAAGAGCTTGGGGTTCAAGGGCGTCAGTTGACGGCTTTTGTGTCAGAGCAAAGTCACTATTCGTTTGAAAAAGCATTCTTAATGCTTGGCTTGGGGACAAAGTATTTAATTAAAGTTGCGTCGGGGCCGGATAAGAAGATGGATCCCAATGCGCTTGAAAAAGCGATTCAAGAGTCGCAAGCACGTGGGGAGACTCCGTTCTTTGTTGCCTCTACGGCTGGGACCACGGTTTTTGGTGCCTTTGATCCGATTAAAGATGTTCAAGTGATCGCGGACAGATACGATTTATGGCATCACGTCGATGGGGCGTGGGGTGCGCCCGTTTTATTTTCGAAGAAGTACAAGCACTTGATGGATGGAGTTAGCCAAGCCGATTCGGTGACCTGGGATGCTCACAAGTTGATGGGGATCCATTTGATTAGCTCTTTTATTATTTTAAAAGACAGCCAGATTCTGCGCCAGACGAATGATATCTCTGGGGCCGAGTACATCTTCCACGAAGAAGGGGATGCCTCCTTCAATTTTGGTCCCTCGAGTGTACAGTGTGGGCGTCGTGCGGATGCTTTAGGTCTATGGTTAGCCTGGCTCGCTAAGGGAGATGAGGGTTACGCGCAGATGGTTGAGAACCTGATGTTGCTGCGTGAACAGTTTGTTGAACAGCTTCGTGCTGAGCCACGAATTCAGATGATCGATGAACCTGGATTCTTAAATGTCTGCTATCAGGTCAAATCGACCAACCCAGAAGTTTCAAACTCTGATCTGACCTTAGCCATCCGTGAGCAGCTGATTCAAAGTCAGACTGCCATGGTGAACTATTCAAAGTTAAAGGAAACAGGGAACTTCTTCCGCATGATCTTGGCCAANCCTCAATTGAAATTGACGGATCTGACGTCGATTTTAGATGAGACGCTGAGGTTGGCAGACCAATTGGAAAAACGTCCCAAACAGGCTCAGGGTCATCAGATTCTTTGACAGAATTTTAAAATGAGAAAATAGTCCTGCTACTGCAACATCGGACTTGCGCCAGTCGTAGTCCGTTTTGTAGGCCCAATCTAAATTGGGGCTTAGCTTTAGAGCTTAGTAAGGGACTGAATTTGAAATCACTTGCCTATAATAAAGCCAACCAGATAAAAGCGCCGGCCTGGATTAAGGGGCGGTGGCGGACTTGGGTCGAACGAATTGTTCGGTACGAGTATTGGCCTTTTTATGTGTTTTATATGCCCGTATTTGCTTATTACGCTTGGCTGGCTTTTCGAGCCAGAAGCCTTGTTTTTTGTACAGCGACCAACCCGAGTATCGAGCACAGCGGCATTGTTGGAGAACATAAAGATCAGGTCAATCAGTGGATTCCAGACGAGGTTTTACCCAGGACCCTGTACTTCAGATCTAATGCGTCGAAGTCTGAGTTGGTATCAGCTATGAGTCGTCAAGGCCTCCTTTTTCCCGTTGTAGCCAAGCCAAACGTTGGCGAGCGAGGGCGTGGTGTTCAGTTGGTTCAAAGCATCGACGACCTGGTGAAGTACAGCCAGGCCGCCACGAGCTCTTTTTTGGTTCAGCAGTATATTGACTCTTCTTTTGAAGCGGGTGTTATGTTCGTGAAGCGGCCCGGTCAGCCAGGAGTGATTACATCGATTGTCACAAAGGGGTTCGCCACCGTCGTTGGCGANGGAGAGTCGACATTGACGGANTTAGTGCTCAGTGAGCCTCGTTATTCNGCTAAGTATGANGACTATCGTCGATTGTATTCGTTTTTACCTTGGGATGANGTCCTGACCTTAGGGCANTCGGTTTTGATCGANCCCATNGGNAACCANAGTCGGGGAACAGAGTTTATNAATTCGAATCACTTGATCACGCCGGCATTAACNGAAGCCTTCGCCGGTTTATCTGATCGGATTGAAGGATTTTATTTTGGTCGATTTGACGTTAAAGCGCCCAACGAGATGTCTTTTCGCGCTGGTCAAGGGATCACCGTTCTTGAGTTAAACGGCATCTTTTCCGAGCCTGGTCACATTTACGATAAGAACTTTGGTTTATGGAATGCCTACAAAGAATTGTTTAGGCACTGGGACTGGATCTACGAAATTTCGATGGATAACTATCGAAGTGGTCGAGCTCAACGTTCTTCCTTGCGAGCTATTCTTCGGATGTTTTGGACCTATGGGAAGAATCCACAGTAAAGCGGGCGGACACTTTCTTTCGAATCCATCTTTCTAATAGGATGACTCCAATAAGNCCCAANGCNATAAGAACCCATAGTTCTGCGGACNCATGTTNTACAAGCATCTCTGTTAGGGACTCNGATGTNTTAAGCAAAATATAGGTCCATACTATACCAGAGCTTAAATTGACGACGATGAATCGAACCACATTATACTGTTGGTAGCCGGCAAACGGGTAGAAGGTCATTCTCATTCCAGGAACGAACCGAGCTAGGAATAAAAGGCTTAGGGATTCTTGTCTGGATTTGAGTGGGCGAATTTTACGGCNTATCAATCCTTTTTTTGCCAAGCGGCCGATGANGTATAATCCAAAGTCCCCCAGGAAAATNCCGACCATCAAGGCGTAGAATCCGTGCCAAAAGCCAATGTGATTAAGGGCGATCAAATGACCAACAAATAGTGTCGTNGGATCTTCAAGGATAAAAGTTGCAAGGATGATGGCTAGGCTCATCAGCAANGGGTTGTCTTTGAGTAAAAGAAAGCTATCCAAAAAATCCATAGGTTATTCGATGTTATCTATCACCCATTCTATTCCGGCGGTGATGCGCTCGGGGTCACCCCAGGGGAGAAAGTGGTTCATTTGATTTAGCTGCGTGATTTCAAGCTTAGCCTGCGCGAGGTGCCTTTGTAAAAAAGCGACATTTCCATAGGGCACAAGGTTATCCTGGGTTCCATGGATCACGTGAATCGGTAAGGTGACCCTTTCNAGNTTCGGTTGCATCAANACAAGGCCGTCCTTTAGGGCAAGNATCTCCTGGTTGCAGACATCCAATGCGCTTGGAAGTATCCACCTAAATAGGAGCCAGTCGGCCGGATATTGATACCATTTAGTTTCTTCCAGCTCAGGGTCAACCGCTGCCGCAGCTAAAACAAGGCCATCGATGTGCTTCGGAAAGTCGATAGCCATTTGCAAGGCCAGGGGGCCNCCGTAGCTATGCCCAACCAGGATCACTTTACGANTTTTTCGAATAGTTACGAATCAGCTGGCCAAGNTCTTGAGCTTGNTTTTGAAGACTNGGTTCAACGNTGCCTTTGTCGAACCGTCCGTAGCCGTGGCGATCGANCGCTAAAAGACTGTACTGCTTTTGAAGTCGTGGATTTTTTAAAGCGTTGGACCAGCTGCTGGCCTGGCCCGGCGATCCGTGAATGTAGACGACTAAATAGGGGCTGCTCGGGTTGTCCAAATGTAAGTAAGACAGTTTGCGGCCGTCGACCTGAAAGGACTTTTCGATTTGAGGGTGGCGTTGATAAAGAAGCCGGGTTTGCTCGTCGATATAGTCGGAATAGGGAAAAGAGCTACAGCCGGACAGAAGCAAAAGGCCGATGGCTGANAGAAGGCGCATAGTCACTGTGGCTCCTTGGTTAGACTGTAGTCTAGGTTGGTTTTTGTTCTGACTCAATAGCACCTGCCTTTCGTCGAGGCCTTCGTCAAGTGGGTCTCGAAGGATGCCGATCTGTAACCAATGAACCCCGCATTTTTATTAACAGCTGTAGACCGCCTTGGAGCTCGACTGATCGGAGTCGTTTTGTATACTTACGAGGTTTTCTTGATGGTCTACTTGTCGTTTCGGGCCACCTTGTTTGACCAGGCTCAGGGACTACGAACCATTTTTGGGGTTGTTTCAGCACAAATCTATTTTACCGCTTGGCAAGCTCTGCCNGTCATTACCGTCGTCGCTTGTGCTACCGGGGCTATTGTCATTATGCAGTCGAGCTTTCAAATGAGTCTTCTAGGAGCGGGAGGAGACATCGTCGGGAAANTACTGGTCATTGCCATCATNCGCGAAATTGGCCCGCTGTTGACGGCGCTGATTGTTATTGCGCGATCGGGAACAGCCGTGGCATCTGANCTTGGTACATTGAAAGCCAATCGTGAGATCGANGCTCTTGAAACCATGGGAATCAACCCNCTTAGTTATATTGTATTCCCTCGCATCCTTGGAGGAATGCTGAGTGTTCTTTGTCTGGCCTTCTTTTTTGATATTACCGCGCTATTTGGGGGGTACCTTGTTTCAGCTTTGGTGCAAGATCGACCCTTTTACTTTTTTGTGGATTCTTTAGCAGCGGCATTTCAATTTGAAGACATGTGGCTGTTCCTGCTGAAAAATGGATTTAGTGGGTTAATTATCTTCGTCATCAGCTGTTCGCAAGGCTTAAAGGTGAAACAAAGTCTTCACGAGGTTCCGCAAGTGACAAGTAAGGCTGTGGTGAACAGCTTGGCTTATGTNATTGCATTTCATTTGATCGTTTCGCTTTTGTTCTACTTGAATCAATTGTCTCGACTGGGGGTGATCTAATGAATGTCATCACTCGTGTTGAGCTTAAAAATATTGTNTTCGAGTATCAGCCNGGTCAGACCATCTTTGACGGAATGGGTTTTGAAGTGCCTGCGCATAAAATTTGTCGGCTTCACACAGAAGGGGGGCCGGGTAAATCGACCATACTTCGTATGCTGGCTGGTTTGGTCAGCCCTGACGANGGCGAGATCGTCTTTAACAANGAAGTGGTTTCGAATATGTCCTTTGAAGAGTTCANAGATTATCGCCTTCGNGTGGGGTATGCCTTCGACACTGGCGGGCTGCTTTCAAATCGCTCCATTTTGAATAATCTGACCCTGCCTTTTGTGTATCATAATGTTTTAAGATTGGATCAGGCCATCGAGTATGTCGAAGAGTTTCTTAAAGACTATCATGTCTTCGATCGCCGCCATGANTTGCCGGCTGCGGTGTCTGGCGGAATGCGAAAAGAAGCCTGCGTTCTGAGAAGTTTGCTATTGGATCCTGACTTACTGTTGTTAGACGAGCCATTCACAGGTCTCAGNGATCGNAGTAAGCAAGTTTTTGTGGATCAGTTGGTCAAGCGAAGAAAGTCGGGTGCCTGTACTCATGTTTTAGTTGTCAGTGACAAGATTGAGTCCTTAACAGGGTTGATCGATCAGGAGCTGTATATCGAATCGAAACCAGCTGAGAGGGCTGTGGCATGAAGTTAAAGTTTAATAAGTTCGAACGGGTCGCGGGAATCTTTGTTCTAGCGACCATTGTAGGAGCCACCAGCTTAATGATTGGNCTTGCGGTAAAGAAGGGCTGGTTTGATCCNANGGTTTCCTTCAAAACCGAGGTCCCTACGGCAGAAGGTCTTAGTGTTGGAGCAAAGGTTCAGATGTCTGGTCTTCGTGTCGGNGAAGTNGTTGATATTGAGCTTCAAGAAGATCGATCCGTGATGGTGTATTTTTATGTTTTTAGTAAGTACCGAAGTAGNCTGCGGCAGGATAGTCGNATTCAGTTGGTCCGGCCATTTTTGATTGGCGAGCGAGTGCTTGACGTGACGGTCGGGTCGATGGACCTGCCCTTAATCAAAGAAGGGCAATTGATCGAAACAGAGGCGAGCTTTGATATTATGGATNTGGCAAGTGGCCGTAAGTTNGGTCCGCTCATGCAGAATATGCAAAANGTGGTNGACAGTATGGCGGTGTTAGTCGAAGCCTTTTCGAACGTCGAGCGAACTGAAAATCTNGTTAGGTCCTTTGATACGATTTATCCTGTTTTAAAAAATCTTGAGCGTATGAGTTGGGAAGGTTGGGTCACTTTGAAGGGGCTTAACAAGGGCCGAAAGCTGGATCAGTTAGTGGGCAATCTTAANGANCTGACGGGNGTTTTGCATACGGCCCTTCCTGAAATCAAGGATAAAATTCCGTCGGCGGCCTCTGAGGTGACTCAGTTGATTACAAATTTGAACGCATTAACAAAAGAGCTTTCGGTGCTGACCCCAACGTTGACAGCGGTGGCGCCGAAGTTGCCAGACGCTTCGTTGCGTGCGATCGAGGCTCTTGATGAAGCGGTTGTTGTGTTGAAGACCATTCAGAAGTCATGGTTTTTTAAGTCTCACGCAGAAAAAGTCCGGGAAGAAGAAGCGCAACAGCGCCTGCCGGCATCAAAAGGGAAGTAAGACATATGGGTGCAACAGTCCTCCGCGAGGAAATGAACTACGCCAATTTTTCTTATCTAGGTTCTCAAATGCAAAGTATGGGAATGGANCTGATCGATGCTGATAATAAAAAAGTGGTCAGCTATTGGTTTCAGGCTTCTGAAGATGCCAACTTGTACTTTTGGATGGATCTCAAGGGAAACCTTATTAAGCAGTCCTTAGGGGTTTATGGTTTGATGGTCGAGTGGAATATCGTCGAAGGGATCAAGACCGGAGCGATTGTTAGTGATGAGTCCAGTGGAGCGGATGATATTCGTTACGATATTATTCCAAACCCGGTGTGTATCGAGCAAGCGATNCAGATGATTCAGNCAATCAAAACCTTGAATCCCGGTCAGCAACAGCGACTGGTGGGGAATTTGCGGTCAAATGTCAACGCTTCGAAGATGAATCCTCGGGAATTTCTGCGCCTGTACGGTGGGGCTGCGAAAGTGAACTCGAAAAAATCCTCGATATGGGCCTCAATGCGAAAGGCCTTTGCAAGACTGTTTGATCTGTAAAAGATCTTCCACTAACCTCAAGGAGTGTTAAAGCTCTCCTATTGGTTTTTCAAAAGATTCCTTTTTTCGCCGCGGGCAGGTGCGTTGATCCGTAAGTTGGCACGCATCAGTATTGCCGCCCTATTTGTTGGGGTCCTGGCCCTGATCTTAGTTCGNAATATTATGAANGGTTTTAACCAGTCCATCGAGCAGCGGTACTTGTCTGTTGAGCCACATGTGGTCATTCCGATAAACGACATGAAAAGTAAGTCGGCGGCGAAGTCCTTGGCAACATGGTTAAAGGCTCAGGATGATATGTATAGTTTTAGCGTGGTGTCCGAGCAGGATGTCGTGATTAAGACGGCTGACGGAGTCTACGGTGGTGGGGTGGCGAAAGGTCTTAGTGATANGGCTTTGACTCAGACGATGATTCGACTTGAGGCCGCCCGACGGCAAAATGGTTTTGATGGTCTGTCCGAGGTTTCCAGAGCATTGCAGCCTGGAGACGTGTTGATGGGGGTTGATCTGGCTCGTAGCCTAGGGATTTTTGAAGGCGATCCTATAACCGTGTTGCCTCCTGAAAGCTTGCTTCGCTCGGCAGGAGAAGTGCCCAGATTCGAGAAGATGAAAGTGGCTGCATTGATTGCCACAGATATACCTGATATCGACGGGCAATTTATTTATTATAATCGTGCTAAAAGTTTTCAGCGAATTGGTGCGTCCAGAAGTCTGAGGTCCTATGTTGAGGTTTCCTTGAAGGACCCATACGCCTATCCGGGATTTTTGAATCGACTTAAGGCCATGGGCTTTGAAGGCAGCAGTTGGAAAGACAGAAACAGGTCGTTGTATTATGCCTTGCGTTTGGAAAAGTATACGATGTCTGGATTCTTGGGCATGAGCGCCTTGATTACATGCTTTTCAATAATGACAGTCATGAGCTTGTTGATGACACAGAAACGAAAAGATATCGGAGTTTTGTTGGCGATGGGCTTGTCTCATCGCCAGGTGCAGCGACTGTTTTCGTTAGTTGGAATCTATTTGTCTGGTATTGGAATATTACTGGGGTTTGGCGTTGGGATGGCTCTTAGCTTGTTGCTTGAAACCTTTCCTTTAGAAGTTTTGCCGGACATTTATTACGACAGAAGCATCCCGGCACAAGTTGATGTGGGTGTGTCGCTTTCTATTTTGTTAGCCAGCCTCGTTGTCGCAGCGTTGATGTCTTGGCTTCCTATTCGGGTCCAATTACGAAAAACGGTATCGGAACTTTTAAAAGGAGCCTGATCCTGTGGATGAATACGTTTATAAAGTGTTAACGATGCGTCAGTGGGAGCAATTCCAAGATGACGGTGAGTTTGCTGGGTCGCCTCACGACAAAAGGGATGGATTTATCCATTTGTCAGCAAGACACCAGGTTGCTGGAGTCATCGAACGGTATTTCGCGGACCAGCCTCAGGTCACCCTTTTGGAGATTGACTTGGAAGGTGAGAAGCTTTTGAGGTGGGAAGCGTCGTCGAAAGGTGAGGAATACCCCCACCTTTACCGNGCCTTACGAATCGACGAGGTAGTTGATTCGGAAACAGTTCATGTCCACCACTAAGGCTTAAGTTGGATCGAACGTCTCGCTATTTGCCATATGTAGAAAGTGATAGTGCTTTTCGTATTGGGTGACGGCATCCGCGGCAACCTGTTCTTTCGTGTATCCAAAGATGTCGTATTCTTGCCCGCCACTTTGTAGAAAGACTTCGGCGCGATAAAAAGAAGAGGACTCTTCTGGAGAGTATCCCGGGACTTCAAAGGCGCGCAGTCGCACTTCGTATCGAAAGTCTTCAACGTCTTCATTTCGGATCGTTATGAGGGCATATTCGCTTGGGTTCGAGGCCAAATCTGCTTTTATGCCTCGTTGATCGAGCTCTTCCGAAAATTCCGCTAATGCTGGTATCACACGGTCTCGTAAGAACTTTTTGGCCTCGTCTTTTCNTGGATGACTGGTTAGGACATCTAGTCTTTGTCGCCAGCTTTTTGGTGCTTGGCTGTACTGTAAAGTGGTCGTATGCGTTTGAACCGAGTTCATCAGCATATAGTCGGCCTTCAAGGATTTTGACAGGGTATAAATGCTGACAAGAATCATCAGTAAAATGGGAAAGGCAGAAATGATCGTCATCGTCTGAAGAGCTTCTAAGCCACCGGCAAGAAGTAAGACAGCAGCAACCAGTCCCTCTGTCACCGCCCAAAAGATACGTTGCCAGACGGGAGGTTCTTGATGTCCTCCCGAAGTTAAGGTGTNGATCACAAGGGAGCCAGAATCGGACGAACTAACAAAGAAGGTGACGACCAGACAAAGGCTTAACATGGATAATACAGATGAGGCTGGAAAGGTCTCTAGAAACTGAAAAAGGGCGACGGGCACATTGCTGTTCACGCTTTCCAGNAGGCCTTGGCGACCCTGATTTAGTATTTGGTCGATGGCTGAATTCCCGAATACGGTCATCCATAAAAAGGTAAAGCCTGTCGGTACGAAGAGAACTCCGATCATGAATTCACGGATGGTTCGCCCACGCGAAATTCTGGCGATAAACATCCCAACGAAGGGTGACCAGGATATCCACCAGGCCCAATAAAGTAAGGTCCATCCACCGATCCATGACGACTTTTTTTCGTAGGCATATAGGTTGAAGGTTTTGTAGATAATGTCGGAAAGATACGAGCCCGTGTTTTGAACATAGGCTTGAAGAAGGTCGACTGTATTGCCAGCGACAAGAATAAAACCCATTAGTAGCACGGCGAGTACGACGTTGATATTGGATAGTTTTTTNATTCCTCCGTCNAGTCCCAGCACGACAGAGATCGTAGCCAAGCCGGTAATGGCTGCGATCAACACGACTTGTACTGTGCTGTTTACCGGTAGATCAAAAAGGTAGCCAAGCCCCGCATTGACTTGAGCAACGCCCAACCCAAGTGATGTCGCGACTCCAAACATGGTCCCGATGACAGCGAAGGTATCTATGACATCGCCTATTTTTCCATGAATCCGGTCTCCGATCAGCGGGTAAAAAGCGGATCTGGGTAAAAGNGGTAAGCGCTTTCGGTAACAAAANTAGGCAAGGACCACAGCNAGTATGGCGTAGATGGCCCAGGCATGAAGCCCCCAATGAAAGAAGGTGATCTTTAAGGCTTCTTTGGCGCTGGCGATACTTGCGGGGTCACCTGTCGGTGGGGCATTAAAGTNCATTACGGGTTCCGCCACGCCCCAAAACATAAGACCTATTCCCATACCGGCCGAAAAGAGCATGCTAAACCACGACAGGTTTGTGTAGTCAGGTTCTGAGTGATCTGGNCCCAGCTTGATATCGCCNAGTCGACTAACCATCAGCCAGAGCGAGGCAAAAAGAATGGTGCCAACACCGAGAACATAAATCCATCCCGTTCGTGCGACGACCCAGGTTTGTATCGATTTAAATGTGGCGTTGAGCTCGGTCGGCCAAATACAGCCAATCAAGGTGATAAGAAAGATAAAGAAGGCTGAAGCGAAGAAAACAGTCTTATTGATATCGGATTTGGCAGAGATCTCGGGCCTCCCGTCAAACAGTTTAACTTTTGTCGTTGTCTTTGAAGGCTAACATGGACGGGTTCGATGTTTAAGTTAGGCGGGGGCTGAGCACGTAATAGTTACAACTGTGTCCATGTCAGAAGCGAGGGGATCATTGAAAGGGCTTGTTCGGTTTTATAAATCCGATTTCCAAGGGTATAGGCTTCAAACCCGGCTGCTTTAAGAAGCTCGACTTCATATTCAATAAGGCCGCCTTCGGGGCCGATCACGAAATCGCAAGAGTTATTGAGATCGGCCGACTTAAGAGATGCCTCGCTATACGGGTGCAGTACGATCTGTGTTTTGGATGTTGCCAGTTTTGGAAGGTGGTCTTCGACAAAGGGGCGAAAGTACCTGTGGAAGTGGAGCTCGGGTAAGATGGTGTCGACGGCTTGCTCAAGCCCCAGGATCATTTGTAGCTTTAGGCGCTCTTGATTTAAAAGATCGCTTTGCCAGAAACTTTTTTCGACTTGATAGCAGTGAAAAAAGTGAATCTGCTTGATCCCCATCGTCGTCAGAGCTTGCAACATACGAGCGATGTTTTTGGGGCGTGGTAAGCCGATAAACAGTTGCGCGTCCAATGGCTTGGGCGGCTTCCGATCAAAGTTCTGGATCGCCAAAGTCGTGCGCGACGATGAGCATTCGATCACTTCGGCGAGCCCAATTTTNCCCCCCAGAAGACCTGTTCGAAGGTGGTCACCTGGCTTCGGCTTGATCACCGAAGAAATATGTTGATGGCGACGGTCAGTCAGGGAGACCCGATTCTCAGGCGTTAGATCTGCTTCGTTTAACAATATTAGGTTCATAGAAGTTGTCGGGCNCAAAGTTTATGACAAGTAGCGTAGCGCCAGCATCCCACAGAATTCTAGATGGTGCTACTGACAATTGATTTTCAGAGCCCATCGAAATTGGTCATTGCATCGGTCGGTCTCTTGTCGTGCAATGGAGTCTGCTTAAAAAAAGGGGAAGTGATGAGACACTTAATTCTTATTTTATTGTTCGCGCCATTAACAGCCTTCGCTAGCTCGAAATTTCAAAAAGTCGATGTGGCTTGCTATGGNAAGGCAAAAAACGTGGAAGGTGAAATGNTCCCCGTGGCGGTCAGTCTTGTCACTGAGGCGATTTCTGCAAGTCGACATCTGTACATTTGGGATAATAAAGTGGGCGGNCTTACTGACTATAAANTTCCAGTGAACCCCGCTCTTCAAAANGGAAATGTCGGTGCAAGCTTGATTCAGTTTCAAACGGATGATGGCCAANTTGTTTTTGAGCCGCGTCCGACAAGCTGTTCGCAAGCCCATTGCTATGCACGACTAGAGACTCCGAAGTTTGTTGGCTTAGAAGTTCTTTGTCCGTAAGGACGATTTAAGCCACTTCGGTGGTTTTGGTTTTTAATTTTGTAAACATCACAAGGAGCGACGTTGTTGCTCCCTGTAGCGCCTTCAAACCCTTGACCCATTCTTGACAGAAATTAACAGGTTCCCCCAGGATGACCTTAAGGGGTGCTTATGCGTTGTGGAAAATGGCTTGGTTTACTGGTCCTATGCGGTGTTTCGATCTCGGGGTATGCTTCGTCGGAAGTGGAGATACGTCGCTCATTAGATGAACATGAATTTCAAGCTGTGTCGCCACTGTTTGATCTTGGTCAAACTCAACGTTTTGATACCTACATAGAGCTGTACCGTGATGGTCAATATCTCCTGGAGCAGCAACCCGAAGCGATAAAATTGCGAATCAAGCAAAAGGGTCACCGTTACGAGTTATCTGTTTCAAAATTGATGTTTCAGCGCCCACTGGAATCGAAGGGCCTATGGTTTGATCTTTCTCGTCGGCAAAAATGGAGTGTCGAGATCGAAGCGAAGCTGGGTGAAAAGTTGGCTGAGTTAGCGAAGAAGATTTTAGTCGGATTGGCCTCGGAGGAGATTCCCGTTCTATCCAAATGGTACAAGCAGTTTCATGAAAAAATAGAAGACGTCATAAAATCAAAAGACACTCCGTTGTTTCAGTTCGTCTATGACATGCAGAAATCGACAAGAAGTCGCTTTGTTCCCAGTCATCAAAATACAAAGGTGCGTTGGGAGTCGAAAGTCAGTACTCTGTTTGGTCGGGCCGAGGGTGTGCTGGGCGCAACTCATGATTGGGATGCTGCTGGTGCGCCGCGGGTCCGTTACGAGATGGAGTTCGAATTGGAGGATGCAGGTCAGCCTGTTCCAGGTTTTCTTAGGCAGCTTGTCGACGGTTGGAGCTTAGACTCCAAGCTTCACCTTGGTGCGGGGCCGGTGGCCGAAAGTAGTGCGGCTTATAGTCTGAAGCAGATTTCTTGGCGCGGTCTGCTTGATAAACGCGCCAATTCTTTCTGCCAGGGCTTGTTTCTTTAGTTAGACACTGACTTCAAAATCGCGAAGGGCGTCGGTCAGCGAAGTCTTTGTGTCTGTTGACGGTTTTCTTTTTCCGATAATTAGGGCACAAGGCGTGCCGAAATCGCCGGCAGGGAAAGACTTTGTCTTCACACCAGGAATAACCACCGAGTTTTCAGGAACAAGTCCTTTAAAGACCTTTTCTTCGGGAGCCGTTACGTCGATGATTTTCGTCGAAGCGGTAATTGTCACACCGGCACCAAGGACAGCGCCTTTCTTGATGACAGCGCCTTCAACCACAATACAGCGAGATCCAATGAAGCAATCGTCTTCGATAATTACCGGAGCCGCCTGTACGGGTTCAAGGACTCCTCCGATGCCGACGCCGCCGGATAGGTGAACATTTTTACCGATCTGAGCGCAAGATCCAACCGTCGCCCAAGTGTCAACCATGGTGCCAGCACTGACATAGGCGCCGATGTTGACATAACTAGGCATTAAGATGGCGCCAGGTTCAATATAGCTTCCAACTCGGGCCAAGGCTTGTGGCACGACGCGGACGCCAATCTCTGGGCCAAATTTTTTCAAGGGGATTTTGTCAAAATATTGAAAATCTCCGGCTTTCATCACGTCCATTTTCTGGATGCGAAAAAACAGCAGGATGGCTTTTTTGGCCCACTCGTTGACCTTCCAGTCATCACCGGCTGGTTCCGCGACACGAAGACGCCCTAGATCCAGTTCGGAGATCGTCGAACGAATGGCCTCGTCTTGTTCTTTGTTAAGGTCTTGAAAGTTGTATTGAGCGGCGTTGGTATAGAGCTCTTCAATGATTTCTTGGCGTGTGGACATTAGGATCTCCGGTCTTGTGTCGATTTAAGGGCTTCAAGAATGGCGGGAACGTGAACGCGTAAAATGCTTTCAGCATCCAGGCCTTTTTCGATTTCGTAAGTTAAAGTTGGGATGTCGCGTTCGAGGCCGGTGTAAGTGCCGAGGCATCCAGGCGTTGGGTAGCCGATGGAGTCCTTCAATTCGTAGCCGGTTCGCTTTGAAATAATTTCACTTTCTGGTTCGCAGCGCCCATTGGTGTTTAGCAACGGCTTCCACGAGTGAAGGCTAAAAATATAGCTGGGCTTTTCATTTTTTAGGAACTCTACCAAGGCTTTGTTTTCGGGTTCACTGGTTGGTTCTGGGCCGGGGTAATAGCGCGGCTCCTCGACGTCATTCGTCCAGTCCTTCGTTGGCAGGTTTCGGTTCAGATCAACGCCATTTGCGTTTTTTCGCTGGCAGAAAAAAAAAAAAGAAGAAAGAAAAAAAAAATAAAAGAAA
>NYZX01000029.1 GCA_002686065.1 Pseudobdellovibrionaceae bacterium
CCGCCAGCGGAATCAGCTGGTGGGGCTTCTGCGGCAAATTCATCAGCGAACTCATCGCCAAATTCTCCACCTTCAGAAAAATCGTCACCAAGCAATTCATCATCACCGAATTCATCAGTGGCTGCTTCTGCAAACTCATCTTCTGTGGCTAGTTCCTCAGTCTGACTTGCGCCTTCCTCTGTGCCGCCAAAGCTACAGCCGGACATAGTACCCGCAAGAAATGACCCCAATAATAAGGCTAGGATATATTTATACATTGATGCGTCCCCAAGTTGCCTAACTCTCGTTTGGACCTATCCAAACGATGGTCTCATTAGATCATAGACACTATGGCCTGAAAACTGCAATTCCCAAAGGGCAAGTCCTAGGTCGCAACTAGACCTTTATGTCACCCACTACTTTTTAGAATTCGTTAACAACTTAAAAGTCGTTCCTAAGCCTATGTTGTGGCGTGAAAACCAGCCTTGGTTGACTTCCAAGGCGTATTTGGCTGGTTTTCGACTGGCATAACTGGGAAATTTCGCCTGCATCAAAGAACTCGCCGGGCTCATATCCTGAATATCGACCAACCTTTTTGAATCGTCGAAAAAGCCTATGGACAAAGGGATAAAGGTGTTTTTCATCCAGAAGCTTAAGGTCTGTTCCCGGTCAAAGACGAACAACATTCCCTCGGACTCCGCCATCCTTTGCCGATGCATCAAACCCCGCTGCCGCTGGGGATCTTTATCAGCGACCTCCACAGTAAGGACCTGCGCCCCTAACTTTAGCTTCGTTTTTTGAAACCGAACCGTATTTTGGCCAAGGCAAGTTACTGAAACCAGGAAGAAAGCAACAACCAATAGGCACTGACGCATCGACTTACCCGTTCTTTCCAGCATCGCTTAATAGGCCATGCCTAACGCCTTTTGTACTGACCAATATATTGCTGGCATTAAGACTTTTGCAAAAGGCATAAAGGATGGTCGCACCAGCCACAATGACGTCTTCTCGTCCGGCAGGCATACCGATTAAATCTCGCCTTTGGTCCAGCGTCATTTTTGCTAACCGATCCCGCAAACTTTTAAGATCATCGGTCTTTAATCGATAGCCACGCAAGGTTTCTTCATCGTAGGCCATATCCAATTGCAAACAAGCCAAGGTCACCGGTGTTCCCGCGACTGCAACCAGGTCACCAAGCTCCACGTTGGTAGGCAGCTCTTTAAAACTTTCAAACACACGCTGTTCCATGGCCTGAACATCTTCTTCAGAAATGGGCTGCGCATGAACATGTGCTTCCGTCAGGCGAACGCTTCCAATATTAAAACTTTTTCGGTAGGTCGAAGGATCTTTCAGTAAAATTTCGGTCGATCCCCCTCCAATATCAATCACACCAATGGGCGATGAAAACTCACCTTCCGTTTGCAAGGCCCCTGAAAACGTCAATTCGGCCTCACGTTCGCCTGCAATGACCTCGGGTTGAATCTGATAACGATTTGCTAGATCTAAGAACTCTTGTCGGTTTTCGGCATCACGAGCGGCCGATGTCGTAACCGCAACGATGCGGTCTACCGGATGCTTTTTAATTTCAGCCGCGTAGGCCTCAAAACAGGCCTCGGCGCGCTTCAAGGCCGTTGGCTGAATTCGCCCCGTCGCCCCAACCTTCTCGCTCAGTCGGGTCATCTGAATCCCATCATAGTGGACTTTTAAAATGGTGCCCTCAGAGTCAACNTCGGCNATGGTCATTAAGAATGAATTGGATCCNAAATCTAGGGCGGCAATGGTCTGCACGTCTTTCACTGTTTCCCCCAAGCCAGTCAAATCGATGCACTCGATGTGGTCGATTTGTTACTGAAGCTTAGCCTTTAATAATTTNGTCACGACGGCGGGATTCGCCTGACCGCGCATCTCTTTCATAACTTGGCCNATGAAAAAACTCATCACCTTATGCTTACCAGCACGGTACTCCTCGACCTGGTCCGGCGACGCAGCCAAAATTTTATCTAAAACAGCCTCAATCGCACCCTCATCACTGACCTGTGCTAGGCCCTGCTGCTTGACAATNTCNGNGGGGGATTTCTTCGTTTCGAAGGATTCAACAAAAACCTTTTTGGCGATTTTTAATGAAACTTCACCGCTGTCCACCATGCGGATTAACGACAACGTGTCCTTCAANGGGTAAAAATCATCTGTCAAAGCCTCGGCTCCAGCTTCGTTCATAGCACGCTGAAGGTCAGACTGAATCCACGAGGTCGCAGCCTTTGCCTTGGCTCCGCCAGCAAGCAAGCCCTCAAAGTAATCAGCGGTCGATTTATCTGCCACCAATTGATCGGCTTCAGCAGAAGAAAGACCATATTCGTTTTGGTAACGCTCCGACCGCGCCAAAGGAAGTTCCGGCAGCGCCGCCCTGACCTTTTCAATAAAAGCCTCGTCGACTTTCACTGGCAATAGATCAGGGTCCGGGAAGTAGCGATAATCTTCGGCATCTTCTTTGGTTCTCATGCTGAAGGTTTTGTTTTTNGTTGAATCAAACAAACGGGTNTCTTGCACAATGGTGCCGCCCATTTCAATCGTATCAATTTGCCGCTGGAATTCATAATCCAAGGCTTTTTCAATAAACCGAAACGAGTTCAAGTTTTTGATTTCAACCTTCGTNCCTAGCTCGGTCTCACCCTGGCGGCGAACACTGACGTTACAATCACAACGCAATGAGCCCTCTTCCATGTTTCCATCACAGACGTCAGCATACTGTAAAATCGCACGAACGGTTCTTGCATATTCTGCGGCCTCACGAGCACTACGCATATCTGGGCCAGAAACAATNTCCAACAAGGGAATACCTGCGCGGTTATAATCCACTAAAGTGGCATCCGCTGTGTGGGTCGACTTCCCGGCATCCTCTTCAAGGTGGGCNCGTTCNATCCGAATACGATGNTTTTGGTCGTCCAATAAAAACTCGACGAAGCCNTCATAGCANATCGGTCGATCGTATTGCGAAATCTGGTATCCCTTCGATAAATCCGGATAAAAATAGTTCTTACGGGAAAACACCGAGGAGGTATCAATCTTCGTATTCAAAGCCAGTCCGGCACGGACCGCAAAAGCCAAGACCCCTCGATTCAAAACCGGAAGCGCTCCAGGCAAACCCAAAGAGACCGGCGAGGTGTGCTCGTTGGCCACTCCGCCGAAGTCGGTTGGGTCGGCACAGAANAACTTACTTTTGGTTTTTAGCTGCGCGTGAATTTCAAGCCCAACAACCATTTCCCATTCACTTAAAGCCATGACGGGGCCTCCACGTAGTTGGGGCCTATCACGGACTTCAGACCCTGCTGCAGGTGATGGGCTAGGTGTAAAAGCTTGGCGTCATCAAACCGATTGGCCATCAATTGCACGCCAGCCGGTAAGCCTCCTGATTCGCGGTAGGCCGGAACAGANATCCCGGGAAGTCCCGCTAGGTTCGCCGGAACCGTCAAATAGTCATCATTATAAATATCAACTGGCGACATCGGGTTATCGACAGCGAAGGCACGTGTACATGTCACTGGTGAAAGAATCGCATCGACTTTGCTGAAGGCCTTATCAAAGGACTGACTAATCAGTCGCCGAGCCCGNCAGGCTTTTTCAAAATACTTCGCGCTGTAGCCAGCCGATAGCGAAAAAGTCCCAAGTAAAATTCGTCTTTTGGCCTCGACACCGAAGCCCTCGCCACGGGTTTTTGCATAAAACTGCTCGAGGTTTTCCAGTTCTTTTTCATTAAATGCGGTCCGATGTCCAAAGCGAACGCCGTCATACCTAGCCAAATTGGAACTGGCCTCACTGGTGGCAATCAAATAGTAAATGGAGCTTGCGACCTCTAAGGCCTCCACTTCCACATCAACGACTTTATGGCCCTGAGCTTCCAGGGCCGACTTAGCCTGGTTTAAAGCCGTCTGGCAGGCCGGATCCAGTTCCGCTGAAAACTTTAACAACCCAATGGTCGAAGACTGAAGATCAGCTGTCGCGGTCTCGTAATATGGGTCCTTGGGTCGTTTGCTTGAGGTCGCATCAAATTCACAGTGCCCCGCCGTCAGATCCATCAGATAAGCGGCATCCCGAACACTTCGAGTTAAAAAGCCCGCCTGATCTAGACTGGAGGCATAACTAATAATTCCATAACGACTTAATCGCCCATAGGTCGGCTTAAATCCAACAACTCCACAAAAGTGACCAGGCTGTCTAACCGAACCGCCCGTATCTGTACCAAGAGCTGCCGGCGCGGCACCACTGGCAACGATCGCTGCCGAACCGCCGCTGGATCCACCAGGAACATGCTTTAAATTGTGCGGATTTAAACAGGGACCGAAATAGGAGTTCTGATTGGTCGAACCCATCGCGAACTCATCTTGATTGGTCTTACCAAGTAACTGTCCACCAGCCTTCCAAAGACGATCTGTGACCGTACTTTCAAAAGGTGAGTGATAGTTTTCAAGAATTTTTGATCCCGCCGTGGTTTTTAGCTCCATGGTGCAGAAGCTGTCTTTGACGGCCACAGGCAGTCCCGCCAAGGCCGTATCGGCCGAGGCCGCCTTGGGCTCCCCCAAGGAAATATAAGCATTTAGGGATTTTTGAGACTTCACTGAGCCTTCGAAGAAGGCCTCGACAAGGTTCTGAGCTGAATTCGGCTTGGACTTTACCTCGCCAATCAGATCCACCAGATCCTTGTCGACTTCAATCATGATACGACCGGTGGAACGCGGTACAGACTGCCCTGTGTGCTCGGCGCCTGTTGCATAGCCCGCTTCTGTTGCTGCCACATTTCAGCGACATCCTCACGAAAAGACACTTCATCTTCTTGAAGATTGTATAAAGGCTGCACCTGTCCCGTTGGTAGGTGTTGTAGGTTTTCAAACGCGCGCAAAATATCATCCATGTTTTGTTGATAAAGCACTTTTTCTGGAGCATTTAGCTCGATTCTGGCTAGTCGTGCGACTTTTTCTACGTCCATTTTATCCGTTCCTTTGGGTCAGAGCCTCGCGAGTGTAAGAACACCCGGTGACCTTGTCCACAGCACCTCTTAGCACTTGATAAAGATTCAAAGCCGTTTGAATTTTAGACACTTCACAGGTAATTTTTCCGCATGTCCAAAGCACCTAAGATACGCGCAGCCGAGCTTCGATCTTTGATCGAAAAATATAATTACGCCTATCACGTCCTTGATCAACCCGAGATCACGGATTTTCAATTTGATCAGTTGTTTAACGAGCTCCTGGATTTGGAATCAAAATATCCAGAACTTCAGTCGGCCGATTCGCCGACCCAGCGGGCCGGAGGCCCTCCCCTGGACAAATTTGAAAAAGTTGAACACCGACAGCCGATGTTGTCCCTGCAAAATGCTTATTCCACCGATGACATCCTGGCTTTTGATGAACGCCTTAAAAAGGCCCTGGAACGTGATGACGATATCGCCTACGCCTGCTCCCCAAAACTAGACGGACTGGCGCTGGAGCTGATCTATGAAGATGGCCTGTTGGTCGGCGGACTGACTCGCGGTGATGGCCGGGTGGGCGAGGACGTGCTTTCCAACGTCAAAACCATTTCCAGTATTCCTTTACGTCTATCTTCATCTAAACCACCGAAATTGTTCGAAGTTCGCGGTGAAGCGCTGATGTATAAAGAAGACTTCCGGCGCCTGAACGAAACCAATGACGAACTGGGTGGGCAAATTTTCGCTAACCCTCGAAACGCCGCGGCCGGAACCCTAAGGCAGCTCGACTCGAAGATCGCGGCCTCAAGACCTTTGCACTTTATTGCCTATGGGCCTGGCGTACTAGAAGGAATCGCGCCAAAAACTCAACAACAGTTCGAATCGATTCTGGCCGAGAACAGCCTTCCCCATTTGCCTATGATGGGCTCGATCAAGGACATGAAAGAACTGACCGCCTTGGCAAAAAAAGGAAAGCTTCCCCGTTTTCCAGCCTTGGGATTCTTGGCGAAGAACGCCGACGAGGCCAAAGCCTATTATGAATTTATCAACGACATCCGCGGTCAGCTTCCCTTTGATATCGACGGCGTTGTGATTAAAGTGAACGACTGGTCTCTTCAAGACCAATTGGGTTTTATTGCTCGAAGCCCCAGGTGGGCGACGGCGGCTAAATTTCAACCCGAGCAAGCTGAAACCGAAATTGAGGACATCATCTGTCAGGTGGGCCGCACCGGCGCTCTGACTCCGGTGGCCGTGATGAAGCCGGTGAAAGTGGGCGGCGTCACTATCACAAATGCGACCCTACATAATCAAGACGAAATCGACCGCAAAGATGTTCGGATCGGTGATCATGTCATCGTTCAGCGTGCGGGCGATGTGATTCCCGAAGTGGTCGAGGTCGTTTTGGATAAGCGTCCGAATTCGGCCAAGCCCTATCTTCTTCCTACCCACTGCCCGGTCTGTTCCGAGCCGGTTCAAAAGCTAGACGAAGAAGTGAAGTCCCGTTGTGTGAATCCGATTTGTCCTGCGATTTTAAAAAATAGTCTTCAACACTTTGTTTCAAGGCGGGCGATGAATGTCGATAAGGTAGGCGACAAGCTGATTGACCTTCTGGTTGACGAAGGCTTGGTGAAAACCTTTTCCGATTTGTATCGTCTCAACCAAGAAACCCTGCTTGCCCTTCCAAGAATGGGCGAAAAGTCGGTCACCAATATTTTAGAAAGCCTTGAGGCCAGCAAACACCCAAGCCTTGCGCGGTTCATTTATGCCCTGGGTATTCGCTTTGTCGGTGAACAAACCGCACAAACCCTAGCCGATCACTTTAAGTCTATCGATGCGCTAAAAACCGCGGATGAAGACACCCTCAAGGACATCGAAGACATTGGACCAAAAGTCGCCTCCTCGATTGTTCGTGCTTTTAAAAACCAAGCCTTTATTAAGGAAATTTCTGATTTGGAAGCGCAAGGTTTACAATACCAAAAAGGAATAGTGATTCCTGAAAGCGAACAAAAACTGAAAGGCTTAAACATTGTGGTCACTGGCACTTTGCCCAAAGGCCGCGAAGAGGTGAAGCAGATGATCACCCTGGCTGGTGGCAAATCAGCGGGCTCAGTCAGTAAGAAAACCGACTACTTACTGGCCGGAGAAGCCGCAGGCTCTAAGGCCGAGAAGGCTGAAAAGCTCGGTGTCAAAGTGATCAATTGGGATCAGTTCCTAGAGCTACTGAACTGATTTCATAGCGTGAAACAGGGCTTGAACATCTATGTTCAAATTTCAACGCTAATGCTTTTTCTTTTATATCTCTATCCAACTGCTATTTCTTGGGCCTGACTCTAACTCAACCTAGTGAGGCCCTATGTCACTGATTCAACTTAACAAGACCCTACTATTTTCCCTTTGCTTGGGACTGGCATCAACCAGCGCCGCATCCCAGGTAGATTATGGTTTCAACACCAGCGGCTTTTATTCAGATTACCGTGGCGAGCCCGACGTGAATCTGTCCAGCCTATGGATGGAGTACAACTCGCAGGCCCTGGGCGAAGCCAGCCTTCCTGAGGTCCTGGGTGAAGACGCCCTATGGACCGTGAAGGTCACTTTGTCCTCGCTGCCTGGCTTCTTAAAAGGCATGGCCAAAGAAGATGTGATGGAGCGCGCCGAGCCAAGATTCCAAGCTTATGCCGATGCCATCATCGCGCAAAACCCAGCCTTGGCTGGCTTGCCGCCCGTTTACCTTGCCGCAGCCCGAGACGAAATCCTTAATCAGATTCGCGCGCAAGCCGAGCCAGGAATCGATGAGCGAATTGCCGAAGTGGAAAGTGAGCTGACCTTTCAAGAGGTGATCATTGGGCGCACCACCTGTGAACAAAAATCCTGTCGCTATGTGAAGTTCGGAAAGTCCTATGTCGGAAACAGCTCGCTAAGAGATTCAGATATCTCCATTTGGCCTGACCGCTCGCAACGCGCCTCCGAGACCGTTGGAACCACCTTCGTTAAGTTNGGTAGCCAAACCGAACTTCAAGGCACCAAATTCACCGCCGAGTTTATTTTATTTAAATCACGCGCCGCCTTTTATACCGGCCGTGACTACCTCGCTAGCATCGTCAACTTAGACGAAGCCCAGTACGCCAGCAGCCGAGACCTAGATGATTTTGATTCCATCTTGATTCTCTCGGAACACCGATCCGACAACTATGTGCTCGGGATCAGTCTTTCCCATGTCTCCACCTATGAAAGCGAGCATACACCCGAGTTTTCTATGCAGTGGCGCTATCATCTGGACGAATCCACCCAAGTTGAGTTCACTTATTTTTATGCGGACACGAACTTACGAGCCGGCGTCGAACAGTCACTGACCCTAGCTGCCGAACGAAAGCTGACCGAGCGCTTTTCAGTGGGATCTTCAGTGACCCTTGCAAAAGGCTATAACGATCCCTACACCACGGAAGTGGAGCGCATGGATTATTCCCGCACCGAGATCAATGCCGGATGGACGGCCATTGACTCGGAACACTGTTTGCTGCGAATGAAAGTCGGCTTTGAAAAGTACAGCGGTGACCTCAAAGGCGAAGGCCCCATGGCCGCAGCCCAAGGACGTTGCTATTTCCGCCGGCGATAAAAAAATGGCCCAGAACTGTCTGGGCCAAATAGCAAAGGCCGCGATGCTTGAACATCACGGCTTTTTAAATTTTGCTAGGACTTAAAAATCCTATAGGTGGTCGGCTTGAATATCGCGAGCCATAACCGTTTTACGGCCGTCAGCCTTCGCAGCTTCAACACCACGCTCACAAAGTGCTTTCACCGCTTGGCTAAGAACTTCGATCGTCTCTGCAGATGTGTTGCATCCACCTTGGTCTTTAATCAGCTTCTTTACTTTACTAGTTACCACTAAAACTTCAGACATGAATTCCTCCAAAAACCTGCGTTCAATTTCACGACCTTATTTTTTACAGCTCAAATCAAAATGACAAGGGCTATTCCGGTGATGCGTAGCATAAACTTTCTGCACAAACAAGAACTTGGGGGCCAGGTTTTGGCTAACGCATTGTCTGCTTTGGACTTTTAGCCCGTTTGGCGGAATGATTGTTTTTTAATCATGGACGGAGGGGGTCTATATGATGAAATGGTTTGCTGCTTTTTTAAGCCTTGGTGCATTGGTTCACGCCACCAGCTCGGCACGAGATGCCGACGGGTTTCGCTACGTTACCACTAAAAAGTATTTGAAGATGCTTCCAGAATGGCAACGCCCAGTGCCGGTCAAATCTGCGGGCGACCATGTGCTGCTTGTCCTAAGTGAACACCAGGCCGAGCAAATGTCCCATGCCTTTCATGCCAACACACGCAGTTGTGGTGGGTTTATGCATGTCGAATCAGACGCCGAACTTTTGGAAATCGCCAATATGCCGGAGTCCCAAAAAACGGTTGCTTTCGCAAACCGGCCTGTTCAGTTTCCCGAGTTCGTTCGACCTTTTATTTCTGGATTAAGCACTCAGCGCTATATGGGCTTCTTAACGAAGTATAGCCAGTTTCCAAACCGCTATTCTCGAAGCCAAGAAGGCGTCGATGCCGCCAACTTTTTAGAATCAACAGCCAAGGCCATGGCCACAACCATTCAACGTCGTGACGTCAACGTCTTCCAAATTGAAACGGGCCGCTATCCACAGAACTCGGTCGTCATTCGTATTCCTGGAGTCGCCAATGAAAGTGCCATTGTCCTAGGTGGACATATGGATACCTTGCGTGGAACCATGCCCGGGGTTGATGACGATGGTTCGGGAACAGCCGCTGTTATGGAAATTTACACCCGCATTCTTGAAATGAACGCTCGCTTCAAAAACGACATCTACTTGATTTTTTACGCAGCTGAAGAAGTTGGACTGGTCGGCTCTGGAGTCGTTGCAAGCGCCTTCCAGCAGCGAGGCATCGATGTTCAAGCAGCCATGCAGTTGGATATGATCGGATATGAAACCGATGAAAACCGCAATAGCCTGCACTTTGTTCGCGACTATACAGATGATGGCCTAACGGTTTTCACAAAGCGCCTGGGCCAAGCATACCTGGGTCTGAACACGCGCAACCTTCGGGACATGCGTTGTAACTACGCCTGTAGTGACCATGCTCAGTGGCACAGAAAAGGCGTGCCCGCGGTCTTTCCTTTCGAAGCCACCTTCCGCGGTTCAAACCCACGCATTCACTCGTCACGTGATCAGCTGAATATTTTTAGCCCAACCCACGCCATGCGTTTTGTCCGACTTGCCGGTTCCTTCATCGTTGAATTAGCCGAACCCGTTCGAAATTAATATCGATTCGTATAAATATAGTTTTATTAAAATGAAGCCCCATGTTGTTAACTTGGGGCTTTTTATTTAATTTTTTCTTCTCAGAATCACGAAACCACTTGGACAAACTACAAGAGCTGATTCTTGACTACGGTGCAGCCGAATTTAAAGAGGCCAATGACACTTACCATCTAGCTAGAAACTGGATACTAGGTATTTCTATCGGTGGTATCGCGATTTCGCTACTGCTGGGATTTTTGTTTTCATCCAGAATCAATTCGCGCATCCGGGACATTGTCAATCGCATCAGTAAACAAGGTGGAGGGCTTCAAAAGATTAGCTCTACCTTGAACGGACGCTCCAGCGATCTAGCAGGAATTTCAACCGAACTATCAAGCACGACCACTCGGACAACGGCCTCGCTTCACGAAATCACTCAGATGGTAAAAAACAACACGGACGGAGCCGACAAAGTGTCCACGCTCGTGTCGGAAAGCAAGGCAGCTGTTGAACAGGGAATTGGCCATCTGGATAGCTTGGTTGAACGCATTAAAAACCTTGAGCACAGTTCGAAAGATTTGGCTGGGGTCGTTGAAAGCGGAAACGCTCAGCTAGCGGAAATCATCCAGGTGTTTGAAGAGGTCAACGAAAAGACCAAAGTCATTAACGATATCGTTTTTCAAACTAAGCTTCTTTCTTTCAATGCTTCCGTTGAAGCCGCCCGAGCCGGAGAAAATGG
>NYZX01000030.1 GCA_002686065.1 Pseudobdellovibrionaceae bacterium
GGAAGTTTTGTTTCGTTGGCAATGGCTTTTGCAGCCTTTTCAGCGAAGTCCTTATGAGTGTTCAACCCTGTGCCAACGGCCGTTCCACCAAGGGCCAATTGCATAACGCGAGGAAGGGTGGCTTTCACGCGTTCGATGGCGTACTCAATTTGGGTGACGTAACCCGAGAACTCTTGTCCCAAGGTCAAAGGTGTTGCATCCATCAAGTGAGTCCGGCCGATTTTGACAATATCTTTGAACTCGGTTGCTTTCTTATCGAGGCTAGCATGAAGCTGCTCAAGGGCCGGAATCAGACGATGGTTAAGACGCTCACCCACGGCGATATGCATGGCTGTCGGGAAGGTGTCGTTCGACGACTGGGCCTTATTGACATCATCATTGGGGTGAACAGATTTATCACCAAGTTGACCGCCCCGCAGCTCGATTGCACGGTTTGAGATCACTTCATTGGAATTCATATTTGTCTGGGTTCCGCTACCGGTCTGCCAAACGACCAAAGGAAAATGATCATCTAGCTTGCCTTCGATCACCTCGTCAGCGGCCTTCAAGATAAAACCGGCCTTTTCTTTGTCCAACAACCCGAGCTCGGCATTGGTCATCGCGGCACACTTTTTTAGGACCCCCAATGCCCGAATCATTTCACGCGGAAAACGATCTCCGCCGATTTTAAAATTTTGAAGGGACCGCTGGGTCTGGGCGCCCCAGTATTTATCTGATTCAACTTGAACTTCACCTAGACTGTCGGTCTCGATTCGATGGGACATATTGACTCCTTTAGCGGTCGATTTCTTATTTCAAACGCAACGAGGGTAATCTGATATCGGGCTGTCGGCAACGCGCTTGAAAGTCTTACCTACAGCGATTATGTTACGCATCAAACAAAAGGAGAGCCTGTGGCCTATTGGTTAATGAAATCCGAGCCCGATGCCTATTCCATCGATCAATTTAAAGCCGAGAAAAAGTGTTTATGGGATGGTATTCGCAACTACCAGGCGCGTAATTTCATGATGAAAGACATGAAGGTTGGCGACGAATTTTTGTTTTACCACTCGAATGCAAAGCCACCCGGCGTGGTCGGACTGGGGGTGATCAATAAACCAGCCGTCCCGGACCCCTCCCAGTTTGATAAAAAATCGAAATATTTTGATGCTAAATCCCAAAAAGACAACCCGCGATGGCACTGCATTGAAGCCAAATTCAAAAAGAAGTTTAAAAACATGGTCAGTTTAAACGAACTGAAGGAAGAAAAAGCCTTAAAAGACATGGTCCTTTTAAATAACTCTCGGTTGTCGATTCAGCCCGTCACAGAAAAAGAGTTCAAGCATATCTTAAACCTTCTGGGTGAATAATGTCTGCCAAGCCTCCCCATATCTTATTAGCTCCTATGGAGGGCGTGGTCGATCCCGTCATCCGCGAGCTGTATTCGGATTTGGGTGGCTACGATGAGATGGTCACCGAGTTCGTGCGAGTGACTGACAAACTGAACCCTGACCACATTTTTCAAAAGTATTCCCCAGAACTATTGAAGGGCGGTAAAACCAAAGCCGGGACCCCCGTCGCCCTACAGTTGCTAGGCGGACAACCTCAGCCCCTGGCGGAGAACGCCGATGCGGCGATTCGCCTTGGCGCCCCAGCGATTGATTTAAACTTTGGGTGTCCCGCCAAAACGGTCAATCGACATGACGGCGGCGCCACATTGCTAAAAAAACCCGAACGACTGTTTGATATAATAAGTGCGGTCAAACGAGCGGCCGATGGTCGCGTTCCTGTTTGTGCCAAAGTCCGATTGGGATTCGAGGACAAATCCCTTCATAAAGACATCGCAAGAGCCGTCAACGATGCCGGTGCTGCACGATTGGTGATCCATGCCCGCACGAAAGTTGAAGGCTATAAGCCGCCGGCCCACTGGGAGTATATGGCCTGGATGGCGGAAGAATGCAGCATACCGGTCTATGGAAACGGTGATATCTGGTCCGTTGAAGACTATCAAAAATGTGTCGAAGTCAGCGGGCTGCGCAATGTCGCCCTTGGCCGTGGCGCCATGGCTCGACCAAATCTTGCCTTACAAATAAAAGCCTTGGACGCCGGCAAAGACCTGCCTCACTTAGGCTTCGAACCGCTATTTAAAATTTGGATTCGACGTTTTGCTGCCGACAGCTTCAATCACGCCGGCGAGAAATACGCACTGAACCGGACCAAACAATGGACCAAGTTACTTGGCCGAAACTATGACCAGTCCGTCGCCCTGTTCGAAAGCATCAAACGCTTTCGATCCTACCAGGACATGAGTGCCGTGATCCACCAGGACGCCCCCAACTAGTCTGCGGGAATTCGATACAAAAGAATTTCCCGCGAGGCCGTTGACATCAGCAGCTCTGTCGATGACTTCCAGGTCAGCGAGTTCCCTACATTCTGGGTTGCAATGGCCTGAAAGCCACTGTCAGGACCCAAGGATGTATTATCACAGTGTGCCTGAGGCGTTCCCCCGCCGATGTAATAACAATAGAGCGCGCCAAGATTGTCGACGTAATAGATCCGGTCCCCATCTGGATGGTGAATAAAATTATCGATATAGCGACCAGCATCAAACATGGTAACCAAGGTCGCACTACTCGGAGTCCTAGGGCTAGTTACATAGCGAAGTTTATTAGCCTCGGAAAAGTACAGTCGGTCTGAGGCCTCGTCGTACTGAGTATGACAGTAGCCAGTCTGGTTGTTACAGCGCCCACTTAAGGTCCCTGAAACAAGTGCACCTGGAGTTGCCTGATCAGCAACGACAGCTTCCCCACCTGGNAAGGCTTGCCCACCCATCAAGTGCTGAACAATATCGTTTTTGTAATCGTGGTACTGCAAGACCGCACCATTTGTACGAACCGCTGATTCAAACGCGTTTCCTAATAGAAACGCCCCCTCATCTTTGTATAACGTCATATTCATAGTCGCATACCCACGGACAGGACTAAACCCTGTGGCGGCATCACCTTGAACGGCGCTACTCCACCGAGGCCCAGAAGGGGCTATCGCATCAAAGGTATAATCACTTTTAAGCTTGGTTAGCTTGTTGTGGACNACCATCCAAGGGTATCCATTCGAATCAAAGGCCAATGCACTCAAGTTTCGATCACTAGACTGAGTCCCCAAACTNTCATTTGGACCAAACGATCCTGTCCAATTTGTCATAGACTGATCACCCGCAAGAATCGATGTGGTTCCGGTTGATGGATTGATATATGCGAGGGTCAACGCATTTGAATCTGTAAAATACAGCCCCTCAGGGAACATAGACTGATTCGGATCAGTGGCTGTTCGCCAAACGATTCCCGAAACACGGCTAGGGCGGATAAACTGTTTATCAATCCCATCGCCATAGAAAAACTTTGTTCCGGCTAAGGTATATATTTTTTCGTCGGTCGGATTCACGATCCGAACCCTGGGGCCGGTATCTAAGAAGTACAGCTGNCCATTCCAAGCAATATGAACTTCACCTAAGCCGTTTCCGTGATAGACGTTGACACAGGCTGTGGAAATATGGGTTCCATTGGCGTTACAAACACCTCCGCCGCCGCCAACATAGGTCGACCCGGTCTCTGAGTTATTTGCNGCGACACGAAGATTGGTGTTTTTCGTGATGTTTCCACCACCNACCCAAAGNACATCTTGAGTTCGGTCGAAGAAAATCCCCCCCGTTGACAGTAAATTCGTTGTCCAAATTTTAGATTGGTAGATTTTGTAGGTGTATTCTTTGCGACCGAAATAGATCACCTCNCCATCTGAGCTAACAGCTAAAGACAGTAAATGTTTATATCTATAAGTCCCGATGGCCTGATCCAAACCATTCCCCGCAACTGGGACTCCAAGATCACAGGTTCCTGCCAAATCACTGACCGTGTAGGAATCAGACCCTGAATCGTAGGTCGCCTTAATGAGCCGGACTGTATTATTGAAATCGTCATTCCATGTCCCAGATGGCTCACCACAGTCCACAAAGGCATAGATATGTCCATTTGCATCGACATCAAAACCGGATCGTTCAAGCAGATCGACATCGGTGCCAACATAAGGCTCTTCGCGATCGGATCCTCCACCAAACAAAAATTTAACGTCGCCGGTGTCCAAGTTGATTCGACTCATTCGACGGTTTGCAACGACATACATATGTCCATCGGCACCAAACTTGATCGCCGTCTGATCGCCGTGAACAACGGGTTCCTCACTCATATTTGCGACCGTGTGTAACGTCGAAGAACTACCGGCTCTCATAAAGTAGCNCGACTTACCTGTGGCAGCATCGGCTTTTATAATTCCCCCGTCAGATCCTCCACTCACAACATATATATCCTGAGTACCAGGATCCACAGCCAACTGGCCATAGCCAATACCAAAGGTCCCTTTTGAGAATTGTACGGATTCATTGGCTCCGCCAACGCCGTTATCAGATGTGCCTGCATAGACCGACCAATTTCCCGAATTCAGGGCTGCCGATAAAGCGTCGACACTTTGGTTTGCAGCGGTATCAACGGCAACAGCCTTAATTCTGAAGTAACCAGCTGTCGGAGCCAGAAAGCTAGAATAGGTCCCAGCGACACTCGTGCCTGGATTTGAACCACCAACACCCGTCACAATCGCATTCCAGGTCTCGTTATCGACGGAATAATACAGCGTAATTGGATTATCCGCCAAGGACTCGACATCTGTCGCCGCATACTCGATCTTCACGGCATAACCAACAGCAAAAAAGGTCGATCCAAAGTTCGGACCTGCTTTGTTATTGGTCACCGTTAATTTAGTAATCGTCGGAATTTCATCTTTCACATAGGTGACACTATCAGCATTGGTCCCGATCAACCCGCTACTGGGTACAATCGTGCTAATGTTACCAGCAATATCCTTTGCCCAGACACAGACCTTCTTTGGCCCCTCCCCTGGGTTCAAAACATGACTAAATGATTGGACTCCGGAGCCGTAACTCTTCCAAAAATTATTGTCATACTCGCTTTGACAGTCATTGGAACCTAGGTTGGCATTCGCGATTCGAATATGTGTGACATCTGATAAATCGGAAGCCAAGACATCTACGGTGACATCTAAAGAGTTCACCTCACTGGCACCCGAGGCAATACTTACAGAATCCACCGTCGGAGCTGTGTAATCTCGGCTCCAGCTAGCCACAACACTGGTCGTGTTCCCAGCCCCGTCCACCTGACTAAAAGTGTAACCATAGGTGTTATCGGTGGTTTGCGATGCCGTCGTATACGACCAAGTCGATCCAGAGCAAGTGATAGATCCTGAGTCCGTCCCCACCACGTTCACGGCAATAGTATTATCGCAAACCCCACCAAAGGTCACTTGATCGGCACTGATTGAAGTTCCGGAAACAAAATCCGTCTGCGTAATCACTGGTGCAACCGTATCCTTGACAAGGTTTACAGTGATTGGAGTACCGGAGTTCCCTGCCACATCCGTCATCGACAAGGTAAAAGTCACTGCGCCGTCTGATAAACCACTGACATCCATAGCCTGGCTATAAGAGGTCCCGTCACAGCTAAATGAAGCAGATAGACTTCCTGTTAAAACAACACTTCCCCCGGCCTCAGAACAATTCCCCGAAAAAGAAAATCCCACCGAAGCAGCTTGGTTGATATAAGACCCGTCAGTGATCGATTGCAGATCAAAAACTGGAGCAACCGTATCCTTTTTAAAGTTAATTGTAATTTGATCAGCAGCGTTGCCGCTATCATCGACCATATCAAGATATATAGCCAAATCCCCTTGAGGCAAACTGACTCCACTATATCCTTTTGTATAAGTCCCACCGGTACAGGTGATGGTATCTGTCACGGCACCAGAAACGACGACATCCCCATCTTCGGTACAACTACCGCTAATGGTAAAAGATCCTTCGTTCGCAATATTAATGTAATAACCCTCTGTTGGAAGGCTTGGGATAATGACGACCGGGGTCGCATCCTTGGTTACCGATGTGGAGATTGGCGCCGACTGATTACCAGCCGAATCGGTCTGACTAACAATAACCGATACTGTCCCATCAGGTACAGCTGACAAATCATCACTGACAGACCAAGAGCCCGAAACACAACTTGTCTGAAGGGACACGCCACCGACTTCAACATCAACCGGATTGGACTCACTACAAGTACCAACCAAGGTATATGCAGAGACGTTTATTGTCGTAATATCGGAAGGACTGGCTAGAGTCACTAAGGGTGGTGTTGCATCCAAATAGATCGACGTATTAAAGGTGACTGTAACGAACTCACCATCGTCGCTTTTAACTTTTAAATAGACTTTTTTAAGGCCTTCACCCGCTGTTAAGGTGTAGGAATCGGGCTTAGTCAAAGACCACCCTTCAGTATCCCCTTGCCCCCCTGGGCAAAGCTCACTTGAAGAGCTTGTCGGAATTTCAGTCACACACCAAGCTATGGCCCAATCGTCATCAGATATGTTTAGCCCAACATCACGGCTATCCGTGTACTCGATCGAACCAGACGTCTTATCAGACAAACTGAACTCGACCTCCGAGATCGGGTCTACAACATCTTCAACAATTTCAGACAGTGACTCCATCGAAAGGCAACCACTGAAAATCATCGAAAGTGGTACAAACAACAAACGTACTACTAGCTTCACTTCGTGCTCCTACAGTTACAGTAAAACTTATCGGAAGCNGATCAGATACATTAATGCTTTCTTACTGTTGGTGTACCGAAGTGGGACATAACGAACAATTTACGCCAAAAGACGAACAGTCAAAATTGTCCATGCAACAATTTCGAAACGAATTGGNTCCCAAAAACAGAGGACGAAACCACCCCGTCGAATAGAGCTACTTANTGTTTTTGCGAAACCCAAAACCCGGNGGAAGCCGNCGTAGGGACACTCTTCTTAAAGAATCTGGGGAAGCCCCCTTGGGNGACCTGGACTCCCCGTAGCTGACCACAGCTAATCGCTGGCGCAAGACCCCTTGGCGGACCAGAAANTGATACACCTGNTGGGCCCGCGCCTGCGCAAGGTTAAGGTTCGTCTGAGGCTCACCAATTTGATCGGTATAACCTTCAATCTGAATCCAAAGGCGGTGATCAATTATTTTAGATGCATATTCAACCAATAAATTCTTACCCTCTTCAGAGATAGCACTACTATTAAGCTTAAAAAAAATGGCCTGATCAAAATTAAGATTGGCTCGATCGACAACAGGGGCTGGAGGCTTCTCCACAACCTTTCGCGTAACCACTTTAACATCTTTCGGTTGTTTTTTATCCGAGGTCCCGCAGCCGAACAAGCCAACTACCGGAAGAAAAGTGAGCACCATATTTAGACGCCATCTACGATTACGCATTGACAGCCCCATCATCAAGCTCAACCACCACTAACAGCATGTCATCGATTTGCTCCCGACTCTCGGGCAAACGTTCGAAAATAGCTCGCAAAACCTCGTTACGAGTCCCATGTGAAGACAGCTTATGAGCCTCTTTCTTTTTCAGCAATCGAACGAACTGGCTAAGACTAAACTCCCGCCCATTTTTATCTTTCAACTCGAATATTCCGTCCGAATACAAAATGATCTTATCGCCCGACTTAACCCTTAGCTGCTCAACCTGATATTCATTTCCGTCTACAAATTTACCAAGATGGTGAGACGGCTTATCCATATCGACACACTGAATTTCCCCATTCTTACGGATCACAATAATGGATTCATGGGCTGCAATATGATAGGCGAAAAGGTCGTCTTTAAAACTTGCAAGAATGGCCGTCATAAACATGTCACCGCGAAATGTTCGGTTCAATGCCTGATCTAGCATTTTAGCTTTGGCTCCGAGATCCAGGCCATCTGTCGCCAGCCAACCCTCCATGACCCCTGAGGCACAACTTGTCGCCAAGGCCGCTGCGGGGCCATGCCCTGTGGCATCGGCGACATAAAGTTCCAATGACTGTGAGTCCTTCTGGTATCGATAATTCCACCAATCACCGCCGATTCTTGCCGCCGCCCGGTAGTAGGTAGAAACCTTAAAACGACCAACTGTAAACTCAGAACTTGGAAGAATCGAGTTTTGCACAATCTGTGCGGTCTCAAGCTCCTGATCAAGTCGTGCTTTTTCCTGAGACTCAAAAAATAGCGCTTCAAGTTGTCGAGACATGCGATTAAAGGACTCTGATAAAAGCCCGAGTTCATCCCGCCCTGAAACGGGGATCATGGTTTTAAAGTCTCCGCGACTTAACCGCCCAACCCCTTCCGTTATAAGACTAACGGCTTGAGACATTTGCTTAGACAAAAACAGCCCCAAGACGACAGCCAACGAAAACATGGCAATCATGGCTAAAACGATGAGCCGGTACTGAGAAGCTCGAACATCATCGGCTCCTGATGGTGACTCCGCAAGCCCCACGTAGGCATTGGAACCGACCAACCTTTGAAAATAAAGTCGAGTTCCATCAAAATTCAAGACTCCGCTTGATACGCCTAGCAACCCATCAACAACTTGAGCATAACTGGGCAGGCGCAAAAAAGGCTTAGCTGATTCGCTCGAAGAGTTCCTGACTGTCGCTGATCGCGACAACAAAAAGTAATCCACTTCACTTTGATCTCGGTCCGCCACTGGGATTAGGTCTCCAGAAAATCGGCCTATCAAAACATAAGCATATGACCGTGCCCGATCTTCGTCTCGGGCAACAACGAAGTGACCTGATGGCGTGGAAATCAGCTGGTTCTGACCGTATAAGAACTCCGAAAACAGCGAGGCATCAGGAATTTCGTATTCTGGACGCCGTCGAGAATACTTGATCTGCTTTGCCTTTTGGTCGATCACCGCAAAATAAAGAAGCTCTTCTCCGGTATTAAAAACAGATGAACCAGACGTAAACCCAGACTCGAGGACCTCTCGGTAGATAGCACCAGCGATACGCTCTACACTTTTTATCCGCTGCTCGACCCGTCCAGATGCATATTTCACCCGATCTAGCTGAGAAGACGTCTTTACAAAGCCAAGCTCCCGTTCCAAGGTCGAGTAAACAAAGCCCAGGAAAACTCCAGCCGTCAAAACAGGTGACAACACCAAGGCAACCAATACCTTAAACCTGAAAGACAGAAAAAAGCTTCTCATTCTAATACATTAAAGCTCAAAGTCCGACATGTCAGGTATGAAGTGCGAAATCCAGCCCTCACATACACGCCTACGTCTTGATCATGTTTCTCCATTGTTTCAAGCCATTTGCGCGATATCGTGCTTTCTGATTATGACCCCGGTCATCCAGCCAGGGACTGAGTCCAGCCATACCCCAAAAGTCGCAACCATCACTCAAATCGTCGGTCGAGTTTATCGCCTTGCACAGTCCCAGGCCTCTCAAAATTGGGTCGAGATCCGCTCGGGAACACGCCTTCATCAAGGCGACTTGATTCATACATCCAATAAATCTCGAGCTCTCATTCGTCTTGGTGATAAGACAGAGCTTTGGGTCAACCCAAAGACCACGCTGCGAATTAGTACAGCCTCAGATTTTTCAAAACTGGATATTAAAAATGGATCGGTCTATGCGAACGTTGTTCAACACGACCGCCTGTATATCAACAACAAAGACGTACTAATAGCCCGGGAAAACTCACAAGTCCTTTTGTCTCACCCCCAATCAAGCCTTAAAAATATTGGAGTTACTGAGGGATCGCTGGTCGTCTTTAGCCGAGATAAAGGCGAGTACATCTCGATCCTGAAGAAGGTCAAAAAATCAGAGGTGGGATCAAACTGGATGCTTGCCCACGAGCCACGCCCTGGCCACGCTCAACATTTTGGACAGACTTACACGAACAACCTATTTCACTGGAAAAGTGATTTAGACGACATGGACTGGACCTTTCAAATCTCCTATGACGAACAGTTCGAAAACCCCATTTACAGCTATCCTCTTGGCGAAAACTCAGACCTCGAACTTCAGCTGCCAAAAGGAAAATGGTTCTGGAGGATCGCAGGACGACGACACTTCACCGATTCCTATTATTATAGCCGGACCCGACATGTTGAAATCCACACGGAAGCGCCAATTCGCCTACCCGCTAGCGAATTTAAGCGCATAACCATGAGCCCTTATGAGATTCGCATCGTTCCCTTTCAAGAATACCAACTTAGTCGAGTTTCATGGAAATTCGATCCCGGCAAAAAGCACCATTTCCACCTAAAGACGGCCTGTAAAAACCCAAATTCAAACTTCGAGGCCTTCGCCAACCAGCCTTTTTTGTTCACCGACCTGCGGCAATCCCTTGGGTGCTCGATCAAAATCAGACATAAAGATATGAAATCGGCCTGGAGCAAACCGGTCAAGATAACCTCTCATCACATAAAGAAACAATGAAACATCCCGCTTTAGCATTCGCCTTCTATTTTATTTTATTCGCTCCGACCGCCAGCTTTGCTCTGCCAGAAGTTGCAATAGTCACAAGCGACGCCAGCAACCAACAAACTCGGCACCCCGTTCAGTGGGGGGAACATAAAGTTGTTAAAAACAACCAAACACGAAACCAGTTTCTTGGAAAAATTATTTTGGGGAAGGCCAAATCGGGGCATATGTCGACCTCGCCATTTTGCCATATAGAAAATGAAAACTTCATCGCCTACGCCTCAAAAAGGCTTCAAACCTGCACCTTTTCAGACACCTCGAACAAGTCATCTGTCCACTTTAAAATTCAACTTGAGTTCAAATCTTTCGAGCTACGCACCAACGAACTATGCAAGCAGTATTCAATCTCAATGAAGATTTCAAATATCGAGGCATTGAACAAATCACCCGGATTCTTGTCATTAACTTGCCAGAAGGCTGAGTTAGGGCTTTATATCACCCTAGACTACTCTGATCATCTGTCCCTACGAAAATCACTTCTTCACGAAAAACTTGGAAAGAATCAAAACTTCAAAGTCTACACTTTGGTGGGAACCGGGAAGTTATCAAACACTGACGACTTAAAACTAAACTCTTTCACACTCTACGACAAATCCTCGAACGCTGAGGTCACCCAAGTTGCGATACAACGCGAATCTTATCTTTTGATCCGACAATCCCCTTTTGAAGTCGACCTCGGAGCCGCCATTAACCAGGTCTCCTATTCCGGGTTAGATGGGTCTTTTTCCACCATTGCCATCCGAGCGCACTCTGCCCTAGGGTATCGCTTTTGGGGAAACACCTTGGTTAAATTTGTTGGGATTGCAGACATCTACGGCCTCAACGATTCGTCCGAGGAAGACGGCAGTACGAGCTATTTTTTCTACGAGACTCAGCAACTGCTAGGGTATCGATTTGGAAAAGACCACCAGGTTGACG
>NYZX01000031.1 GCA_002686065.1 Pseudobdellovibrionaceae bacterium
TGATTCTCAAGAACCCGGAGGTCCGATGGGCTTTCCCCTTGGTAGTCCGTAAAATACTTGATCGAAATACGACGAGCCTTGGTCGCAGCAGCCCGCTTACGGAATATAAAAATAAAGATCCCGAACAAGTAAACGGCGTAAAAGGCCATCAATACAACAAGATAGGTGTCCAATTTCATAAAAACCTTCAGGCAAAAAAAAGGCCGCTGTAAGCGGCCTTTTCAGAATCAATAGACAACGTGGTGGTGCATGGATTCGTGAATATACGGATCCTTGACCGGCACGATCTGATGCTTCGACAAGAAGCGAGTCACGACAAACAAAAACACTCCTAAGAACCCACAGAATGTCAGAATCTCTGTTAGCCCGAAGATGGTTTCTGTCTTACTTAGGTTGGGGTAAACCAACCAGTAAAGGTCTACATACTGCATAATCAAGATCCAACCAGCCACGGCCGACAAATAGCCCGGAGACCGTTTAGCCCATCGAGGCAGTAAAGCGAAGAACGGGACGACGAACTTCAAAAGGATCAATGCCACAGAAATAAACGCCCAAGACCCTTTACTACGTGGGATGTAGAACAAGGTTTCCTCTGGGATATTGGCGTACCAGATCAGCATATATTGCGAAAATGCGATATAGGCCCAAAACACCGTAAAGGCGAAAAGGAACTTACCCAAATCGTGTAGATGGTTTTCATCAACCCAACCCTTTAGCTGTCCTGACTTCATTGATTTTACGACGAAGATAATGATGAAAGCCAAAGTCGACTGAAACAAACCAGCAAAGCAATAAACACCAAAGATGGTCGAAAACCAATGCGGCTCAAGACTCATCAAGTGATCAACGCTAAAGAACGAGTATGACAGCGCAAAGACAACGATAAAGCCAATCGAGGCCTTCAGGTTCTTAGCCGTCAAGCCAACGTCACCCGTTTCGTCTTGCTTCAACGAGCGGCCAACAATCGATTTTTGAAAGATCAGCCAAAGCACGAAGAACAAGACCACACGAACCCAGAAAAACCCTTGGTTCAAATACGGAGCCTTATGCTGTAGCAAACGATCGTGGGCAACCGCCTCTGGGTGAAGCCATTCGTAAAGGTGGCCGGCACCAAACAGAAGAATGATTCCGAAAACAAAGGCAATCGGCAAAAACGACGTCAGCCCTTCGGCGAATCGACGAATATTTACAGACCAACCAGCCTTCGTAATGTGTTGGATAGCCGCAAAGAACAAGCCTCCAAGCGCCAAAGACACGAAGTAGAAATAACCGATGAGATAGGCATGCCATGCACGCTCGGTATCGCCCGAGGCCAATGAGATCCCAAAACCGATCACACCCAAAAACATTAAGATGGCGAAAATGACCTTGGAATTTTGACTCAGGTTCAATGTACCAGGTAAAGATTTTGTAGTTTCAGACACCGTCGACTCCTATTGTCGCTGAATGCTTCGGATATAGTTAACGACCGCCCAGCGATCATCCAAGTTTGTGATCTGACGAGAGTAGCTTCCCATCAAACCTTGCCCTTTTGTGATGATATGAAAAACACGTCCATCTGGGTGGTTACGAACCGTATCGGATAATAGTGATGGGATCGGCAATGGATACTTGGAAGTCACTGTGCCCTTCCCGTCCAACTTTTCACCATGACAAACCTGACATGCGATCGAGTAATACTTCTTACCGCGAGCCAAGGTTTCCGGATCGTTCTTACCAGCCAAAGGGTTCTTTAGGTTCTTCCCTGCTGCGACCGGGTCGTTCGGATAGGCGTAGGGCTCAAAACCTTGAGGAACCGTGCCTTCCGGCGGAACGCGATTCGAGCGGCCGTGAGGCTGATGCTCGTCATACTGTTGAGCCTTATAGTCAGGCCCTTTCATCATATCGTTGATCAATTCAATGTTGGGCTTGTTCGGACCGCCATTGCAACTAGCTAGCAACCCGCCGACAACCAACATCATGAAGGAATTTTTAACACTCATTAGATTCATTCCTTTTAAAACTCAGCCTTTTTAACTTCGTCAGCACCGAGATCTTTAAACATCTGCTCAATCTTTGCTTCGTCGTAACCACTGTCGCCTTCTGGGATCCAAAGGGCAAACTTGTGCGAGGTCAACGCCGGGTCAATCACAGGTGGATCAACTTTTGGCAATCCACACATGAAAAACATGACTCCCACCGAGCTCAACGCACCAAACAAGATCGTCAATTCAAACATAATCGGAATAAACGCAGGGAACGAGAAGAACGGCTTACCACCGACGTTCAACGCCCAATCCATGCTTGAAGTCCACCAAGTTAACCATGTTCCAAAGGAGCAACCGGCTAAGCCCATCACAAAAGTGACCCAAGGGATAAACGAGCGCGGAATATTCATTGCATCGTCAATTCCATGAAGTGGGTAAGGAGAAATCGCTTCAAAGCGACGAAAACCAGCCTCACGAGTCTTACGAGCCGCCTCAACAAGGGCGTGCTCATCTAACCAGATTCCAGCCATTCCATTTTGGCCCTTTGCGCGCAAAGAACCTTCAATCGTTTCAATGATGCCCATGTTGGCCTCCATCACGTCCTACAGGAAGAACCGGCTTCACCTCAGCAATTGAAACAGCTGGGAAGACACGTGTGTAAAGTAGGAACAAGGTAAAGAACATACCGAACGATCCAAAAATCGCTCCAAGGTCAAAGAAGGTGAACACGAAGTCACCCCAACTTGCAGGCAAAAAGTCTTGAGTCAAAGAGGTCACGGTAATCACGAAACGCTCAAACCACATACCAATATTGACGAAGATCGAAACGACGAACATCAAAGGAATGCTACGTCGAACCTTCTTAAACCAAAAGACCTGCGGAATAACCACGTTACAAACAATCATTGTCCAATAAGACCAAGCAAGTGGTCCCGTCGCACGGCTATTGAAGAAGACATATTGTTCGTAGATCGAACCTGAGTACCAAGCGATGAAAAACTCGGACGCGTAGGCGTATCCGACCATCATTCCCGTAGCCATGATGATCTTGTTCATGTTCTCCATGTGATCCATGGTGATGTAGTCCTTAAACACAGGAACCACTTCACGTAAAATACACATCAGAGTCACAACCATTCCGAAACCAGAGAAAATCGCCCCGGCAACGAAGTACGGTGGAAAGATCGTCGTGTGCCAACCTGGTAAGTTTGCAACGGCAAAGTCAAAAGATACGATCGAGTGAACCGAAAGAACCAGAGGCGTCGAAAGCCCAGCAAGAAGCATATAAACCATTTCATAATGGTTCCAGTTTCTAGCTGTTCCTCGCCAGCCCAAAGACAAAGCTCCGTAAATAGCCTTACGAACCTTGTTCTTTGCTCGGTCACGAACCGTCGCTAAGTCAGGAACAAGTCCAACATACCAGAACACGATCGATACCGTCGCATAGGTCGAAACGGCAAATACGTCCCAAAGAAGCGGCGACCGAAAGTTGACCCACAAAGGACCACGTTGGTTCGGGTAAGGAAGAAGCCAGTACGCCAACCAAGGACGACCTGTATGAAGAACCGGAAACAAACCCGCCGTCATTACGGCAAAAACCGTCATGGCTTCCGCAGTACGAGCAATCGAGGTTCGCCATTTTTGTCGGAAAAGAAATAGAATCGCAGAAATCAGCGTCCCTGCGTGACCGATACCGATCCAGAAAACGAAAGTAATAATATCCGTTCCCCAACCGACTGGGCTGTTAACCCCCATCAGTCCCATCCCTTTCGCAACGATGGTTCCCATCACCGCTAGGTAGAACAACATTAAGGTCTTCGCCGACAGCAACAGACCTAGAAACTTCTGCCCGGGGACCTCTTCAATTAAGGCACAAATATCATTCGTGATATCCTCAAGGCTCTTATTTCCTAGAATTAAGGGATTACGCTTAATCATCAGTGATGCCCCTCATCGTGGTGACCTGAAGAACCTTTTAGTTCTGCAGAATTTCGAATAACCGTTTTGTAATGAATCATTGGTTTCGCGTGAACTTCTTCAAGAACGGCGTAAGCACGCGGNTCCTTAAAGTGCTTGGAGACTTCAGAGTTCTCATCGTTGACATCACCAAAGATGATCGCTCCAGTTGAACAAGCCAATTGGCAAGCGGCTTGAACTTCGTCCGTCTTCAAAATACGTCCATTTTCATCAGCACGTCGTCCCTCACGTTTAGCCGCCAATTTGGCTTCCTTCACCTTGTGCGAGCAGAATGTGCATTTTTCCATCACACCACGAGAGCGAACCGTCACTTCTGGGTTCAGCTGCATTTGCTGTGGGTAACGAATTTTATCGTCATAACGGAACCAGTTAAATCGACGAACCTTGTATGGACAGTTGTTCGCGCAATAACGAGTCCCCACACATCGGTTGTAAATCATGTCGTTNGTACCTTCATCACCATGAACCGTNGCTAGAACCGGACAAACGGTTTCACACGGAGCATTTTCACAGTGNTGACACAGCATTGGTTGGAAAACCACGCCAGGGTCAGAAGGATCACCNGTGTANTANCGATCNANNCGCATCCAGTGCATTTCACGTCCTTGAAGGACATATTTCTTACCGACGACCGGAATATTGTTTTCCGCTTGGCAAGCGACAACACAAGCCGAACAGCCTGTACATAGTGACTGATCGACAGTCATCGCCCAACGATGCCCTTTGTATTCATGCCCTTCCCAAGCCGAGAAAATCTTGTGCTTGTGGATCCCGGCAGAAGGCTTCTTCATGTATTGCTCAAGAGTCGCTTCAACGACGATCTGACGACCTTCCATCGTGTGGTGACCTTGGGTCGTAACCAATTGGTAATGAGCCTCTGTCTTAGCAACAGCTAAGGCCAAGCCAGCTGTATGGCTTCCCGCCTTACTAAAGCCAGCCAAAGNCATGGCATNCACACCGANTCCATCAGCNACTTTACCTGCGCGAGTGCGCCCGTANCCAACCGCGACCGAAACAGTATGNTCGTCTTGACCCGGNTGAATATGNGCCGGCACTTCAATGCTTCGACCATCAACGGTTAGCTTCAGCATATCACCTTCGTGAAGGCTTAAAGCTTTTGCCATTTTTGGNGACACACANGCGTAGTTATCCCAAACCACTTTGGTGATTGGNTCTGGAAGCTCTTGCAACCAAGGAAGGTTCGCATAGGTTCCGTCGCCAATTCCCACTTTAGAATAAAGCTCTAGTTCAACATCACTGCTGCTAACTGGCTTCAAGACAGATAAAGCTGAAGTGCGGAAAGATCGTGAAGAGACGGAGTGATTTTCGTCTGTCAGTACAATGGCGCCCTGTTGAAGAACGTCAATCCACCAACGCTCGTAGCTGCGGCCTTTTGCCGTTTTACCGAAGTAAGCCGACTTCACACCTTGCTTCCAATGNTCGTACCAAGACGAAAACCCTAGATCNCGTCCGGCCGCCTTGGTCCAAGCAGCTAAGCTGTCCTGAAATGCGCGGGTATTATATAGAGGNGAGATCGTTGGCTGCTGAATAAGGATCACACCCTCAGCCGCCTCAAGATCACCCCAACCTTCCATTTGATGGTGGTCAGGTGCCACGAGGTTGGCGTAAGCACCCGTTTCGTCAATACGGTCACCCGTGTAAACGATCAGTTTTGCCTTTTGAAACGCTTCCGCCAAACCAACATGAGCTGGTACGTGATACATCGGGTTCACCCCGTGGATGATCACTGTTTCAATACTTCCAGATTTTAATCCATCGATCAGGTCCATTAGGTCAGCATTGCTACCTTGGCCTGTGGTTAAACCAGCACTGTGGTCGATGGTCTTTCCGTCATTATCTAAAACCGAGTTCAAGAAGTTCGCAGCCACTTGAACCGCTTCGTCATCCGCCGTTCCTGTTCCAGCAACNATCAATGACTGGCCACGGTTCTTCCAAAGGTCCGCTGCAATCTGCGAGAAAAGCTCTGGTTCAATATGCAGGTCCGAANCCGCTGTAGCGAAAGGCGCCAGGGCGTCTTTGACGCTTGAACTTGAAGCAAATGACGAATGTCCGCCCTTAACNACGATTTCATGCAGAAGCCCACCAAGAACGCTTAAACGTTGAGATGGACGAATACGGAAGCGGTAATCCGCTTTCGCTCCGGTCACNCTCAGCCCAGACTCAAAACTGACAAGTCGAGACATATCATCGCCCGGCTTGCGTCCAGCAGCAAAGCGACGAGAGAATTCCGCCGAGTTCATGAAGGTCGCAATCGGATCAGAGCCAACTGTTAAAATATATTTAGCGCGGTCAGGTCGAAGCCTTGGAAGAACAGCACTTCCGTAGCTATCTTTTTGACCTTTTCGAACCGACGAGTAGCCGTTCGAATCCCAAGTAAAGTGCTTCACACCATTCAGTCGACAGAACTGGCTGACGACACGACTTGTTGAAGGACTTGCGAAGGTTGAAGAAAGCAAAGCGGACTTACCTGCTTTTAAAGCTTCCCCGACTTCCTTATCCAACTTTTCAAAGTCGACATTTACGGTGTCACGATTGGTTTTCTTTTCATTTAATAAGTTACGACGAGGGCCATCTAACCGGTCAGGATCATACAAACTAAGAACATGAGCCTGCCCACGAGCGCCAAGACCCTTTTCGTTCGTCCAAACACGTGGGTTGCCTTCAAGTTTTAACGGCTTCCCTTCCCGAGTCTTTACGACACAGGCAAAAACTTGGTTACCTTCTACAAAGCTAGAAGCGTAAAAGTTGGGCTTACCATTAATGATCTCTTCAGGTCGATCCGCATAGGGAACGATCTTTTCCGTTGGACGTCGAAGACACCCAAAAGAACCGAGAGCCATGCTGGCACCCATAAGTTGTAAAAAGCGACGACGAGAAGGGCTATCCGCGCCTTCGTCTTCTTCGCTTAAAGGTGAAGATAAAAATTCTTGCTGTGCAAGACGTTCAAACTCAGGGTCACGTCTCCACTGATCAAGACTTAGCCAATACTTTGGTGATTCGTTTTTAAAATCGTTCTGACTCATATCCGCCTCTAGTAGTGACAGGTGCTGCAGTTTGTAGGTGCGTCGTATTCAGGATCTCGGTGACAGTTTACACACCAGCCCATCGACAAAGACGAGTGTTGGTAAACCACCGGCATCTCTTCGATAACACCGTGACATTTATAACAAGCTTGGCGCTCGCCACCATTTTTAAACACGCCCTTACCCGAAAGTAAGTGAGCCGCGTGATTGAACTTTACGTGATCTGGCAAAAGGTGAACCTTTTCCCACTGGACACTACCGCCCGAGTAGAAAGCCTCTGACAGCTTCTGGATGTGCGGACTGTCTGTTTTAACAACGTTGTGGCAGTTCATGCAGACGTTCAGACTTGGAACCGATGAATGGCGCGTTTGCTCGGCTGCCGTATGACAGTAGCGGCAATCCATCTTCAAGTTACCGGCATGCATTTCATGCGAGAAAGGAATCGGCTGATCGGGCTGATACCCAATATTGTAACCGATAACGATTTTGTTATTCACTATGAGATAAGTGAAATAGGGAAGGCCAACGAACAGTGCGAGAAACGCGACGAGCCCTACAATTTTTTTTGCCATAGTCACCTTCACTTATGAATTATTCCGTCCAAGGAATAATAAAGAGAAATGACGCCCCTCTCATTGTTATCGACCCTAGTTCTCAGCACGAAGGAAGCTGACGAAGTATGGTGACGAACATGAGATGAGAACATCAACCCCGTTTTCTTTTGACTTTCATTTTGTAGTTTTAAAGAAAGGGCGCAAAATTGGCAACACGTGTCCTAGAAAAAAATGAATAATATTCGAGAGCTGCATCGTTCACACAGCGAATCATTCGATCCGCTGTAAACAGAATTTTTGGGACTGCGCATGACAGTTTGTTCGATTTGAAATTTGTTCCGATTTACAAGTCGCTGTGACTTTTAAGCCGCGGGCCCTTCTTTAAGCCGTGCCTGTCGAACCACCGCGACATAAATGACGAAAAGGACATGAACAAAAACAAAACCCGTCACGTACTCCACGCCCCCGGCACCAAAACCGTAGGAGTGCAAACCCGCGCCAAGTACGTAATTCACACCATACCAAGCCATGATCACTAACGAGAACGTGACAATGGACCACACGACCATTCCGAAATCTTTCACTAAACCGACTAAGCGGCCGTGTAAAATCGCCAAATAACCAAGCAATGCGATCAAGGCCCAGGTCTCCTTCGGGTCCCAACCCCAAAAGCGCCCCCACGAATAATCAGCCCATACGCCACCTAAAATGGTACCGGCGGCCAAAAGAACGACCCCAATTTGCTGTGACCGATAGATCGATTGAACGCCCTCTTTGATCTGTTTCTTGTAACGCTGCTCGCCACGAAGATACTGAACCAGCAAGATATCGCCGATGGCAAAAGCCAAAAAGAAGGCTCCGTAGCTGAGAGTAATAATCAGTACGTGTGTCGTTAACCAAAAATTATCGCGAAGCACTGGCTCAAGAGGCTGTAACGAAGAGTCCAAAATCGTCGGCGCAAGGTTGGCTAAAATCAAACACAACACGTTCACCAAACAAGCCGCCAAAAGAAGAATCTTCTTCTTTTGGATGACTTCAAGGATCACAGCGAACAAGACGGCTCCCCAAGGAACCCAAATGACGGTTTCAAACATATTTGAAACCGGAGGACGTCCTAATAAATAGACGCGCAAGCCAAAGCCGTAGGTATGCAACAGGAAGGCCGCCGCGATAAAACCCCACGCAACTTTGTAAGCCCAGTTAGCCCCGCCCATCCAGCTCATCAATAACAGAATCGAAGCAATCAGGTACAGAATCCAAGCATACATAAAGGGCTGTAGGTCATTGTAATGAACCTCGACACCAACTTTTCCTGATGGGTCATACTTTTCAGCGGCGACCGCCTTTGCCTTCGCCGTAAATGCACTGAGCGCTTCATTGAAAGCCCTTGTTGCAGCCTCCACCTTCTGGGCTTTTTTACTGTCTGACAGCGGTAAAGCCTTCGCAAAGGTCGTCATTACCGCGGTAAACGAATCTTTAAGTTCGCCATCCAGCTCGGCAACGGCCGTCCAACCCGTTTCATCACCTGCCTTCGGAGCGACTCGAACCGCCTGCCCCATGCGAATGGCATGAAAGATCGTCAGCTGATTTTCAAGCCGTTGAACAGCTTGGTAGAAAGGGTCCAATTTTTCTTCGGCTTTCCGCTTCGAGGCCAGCTCTTGAAAGTGAAGAACCATACGATCGTTCGTCAATAAGGTGGAAATGGGGTAACGGTGCCCCTCGACAGGTTCAAGCCGCATCGACTCCCGAAGGCCGTTGTGATTCAACTGAACCAAAGGGACATTCTGCCATAGCTCCGGCGTAATCAACCACGTAAACACCACATCATGAGCCGACTGCTTCCGCCCTGACGGCGACTTATAGGTTTGCCGGCCGTAGACCAACTGAAGTGTTTCACGAGCAAAACTATCGAAAGGCTTCACCCGACCCGCATCTTGAACTGGCAGCTGCTTCAAGGAATCGGTCGGAGACCCAAATGCCGAGAGACCAAATAGAACGAAAAACAGACTAAAGATCGCTCTCACTTTGAAGCTCCTTTTTGTGCTGACTTAAATTTAAGCCGCTTGAAGTAAAACATGATGATGGCACCTAATACGATCAAAAGCGAACCCAAATACTTTAACCCACGCCCTGGGTCTTTATTCACCGATAAAATGGAAGCCATCGGGCGGCCCATATCATCCTCTTGGAAACTAGCTTGATAGAAGGTCAATCCGCGATATTTGAGCGGGTTATTCATTGAAATCGTGTGTCTGCCAGCTCCTGGAACAGACACATCACTTTCATAACTCGCTGCCCGCATGGTCCCCTGATAGCGGCCCACACGAAACTCCTCTAACTTGATATCGAAGTTGGGGTCGCCGGTCACTTTGCGCAGGTCCAGGCGAAGATTCCCGTAGCTAAGAATATACAAAGCCTGATCTGAAAACACCCTCAGGACCGAATTCTCACCAAGCCAGTACAACTCATCATTAAATTTAACACGAAGTGCGTTTCGAGTCAGATTCGACGGACTTTGCTTTTCAACATAGGACACTTTTTCTTCGGATTTGTCATAGTAGTTAATAAACCGAATCGCAATATCCATAAAACCCGTCTGGATCACATCCCCCACTTTTGCAACACCGGTTTTTACCAAGCCGACAGCCTTTTCAGCAAAAATTTTGTAACCAAACCGCTCACTATCAATGGCATAGAAGTAAACTTCGTTCTTTCCACGGTACTTCGCCTCGTCTTTACGAGCCAACCGAACCGTCAACGGGCCAAAATTAGATTCAGACGAATCCGACTGCCGAGGAACGAAAAGCCACTCTGTCGCGTTCGCTCGCGAACTCTCGATTTTGTATCGAATGGCTGGGCCAGCGGCATCCTTATCCGACCGAACCACACGAGATTCGCGAACGGCATAGTGATAGTAATCAACGATTTCAAACTGATTCGCCCCGAACCGAAGCTGATAGGGGTCTTCTTCAGTGGGCGGATTCAGGAAAAAATCGACGTCCCTAGGTCGATCCAATAACCCCTTATAACTGTTGGTTTCAGGTAAAAAGGCATACACATTCAACTGCTTCTTTGGAATGGTCACAAACTTTTGCGACTGACCTAACTCGAAAGCCATGCTGCCATCGATCCCAAAGTGCTGAGTTACGTAGGCACCAATAAGGCTAATAATGATTCCGATATGAGCCAAAACAAAGCCCGTGTGATGCCTTTTCCACGGCCAACGATCCACCATCACAGCAATCAAGTTATAGCACAGCAGCAACATCACCCCGTACATCCACTTCGAGTGGTAAACCAACTTCTGCGCCACCTCGGCATCATATTTCGACTCGATGATGGTGCCCACCGCTGAGATAACTCCCAGAGCGACAATAACAAAAACCGCCAATTTCAACGAGGCACTGGCCTTAAGGATCTTTTCAAAAAGGGTCATGTTCTTTTTACGGCTCATTGGTAAAACTGCTTGAGATCGCCATTTGTTAAATAGAGCCAATTCAACCAATTCTGCTGAAGTAACAAACGGGCGTCGATCTCACCTAGCTGAGCCCGTTCACTGGCAACCTGTAATTGTACGACTTGTAAATTATCAATCACTCCTGACCGGTAGTCAGACTGCCCGGCCTTCAAAGCCTTCTTTGCCGAGCTCGCCCACCGTTGACTTTGAACCAGACTTAGCTGTGCCGTTTCAAGGCGTCGAGCCGCCTGATACACATCAATTTTTAACTGTCGGACCCGAACACGATAATTGCGTTCGGCAGCAAGCACTTCGTCTTTTTGCTCTTGCCGGGTATAGACGTGTGAAAATGTGTTCAGTGGAATTGTCAGATTTAAAGACACTGTCCGTTGTTCATTTTGACTTTCATATAAGCTTCCAAACTCTGAGCCCAAATAACCTATTTGACCGGTCAAATCCACACTGGGATAAAAGGATTGATGCTCAAGGGTTCGGTTCAATTTTGTCGCATCCACTGTCATTCGGGCTTGAACCAAATCCGGTCGCTGCGCGAGAACGGAAGCCGCATACTGATCAAGATCTTGCGGACGTTGAAATGCTGGAAAGGAAAGCCGCGGTTGCGTGACACCAGTAAACTCACCCCAGTCCAACTGCTGTCTCAGCTGGTGCAACCAAGTATCGACGGCCTGCTCGGAGGCCAAACGGCGAGGTCCGTAGGCGTATAGCTCAGACCGGGCCTGCTCTAACTCGTAACTCCGTGCGTTCCCTCTTTTTTTCCGCTGCCCTGTCAGGCGCAAAAACTCTTCTTGAACCTTTTCAGAATCACGGATCACTTTTAAGCGTTCAATTTCAGCCAGATATTCTAAGGTCAAATTTAAAATTCGCTGAACGCTAAGACGGCGACTCGCTAAATACGACATTTTCTGGGCATCGCGCGAGTTCTCAGCGATATTCACCGCCGTCCACACCTGGCCCCCTAAAAAAATGGGCTGGCTAAACTGAATATTGGCTTCGTGGATGGTTGAGGGGAAGTTGATGACCGCCCCTCCACGAGCTGCAGCCACCTTTTGGTCGGCCACCGACTGAACAAACTCGACAGATGGCAGGGCCGATGTGTAGGCCAACTTCAAAGAACTTTCCGCCGCATCCAAAGTCGACTTCGCTGCCGCAAGCTCAACATCGACATCTAAATAGCGATCGACAATTTCACTCCAGCTTTTACGCTCGGCCACGGCGGTCGAAACAAAAAGAATCAATGATGTTAAAATTAAAACGCTAGCCTTCATTGAAAGAACGAATCCCCTCTATGATAAGTCCTAACGCCTTAGACACCTTTTCAGAGACGCCTTTAGACGACGCCTCAAGGGCTTTGGTGTCCTCGTTCATATAGAGATCACGGCGCATTTCGACTTGAATACAGTGCTGGTTCTGATCGGGCTTTCCATATAGTTGCGTCACTCGACCACCCACATATGGAAAGTTGTAGGCGACTTGAAACCCAGCCGCCTCATAGGCCGCAATCACCAAATCTTTGTACTGAGGCTCACAAGAGGCTCCGTGAAAGTCACTGACAACAATTTGCGGCCTCTGCTGACCGGGGTCACGATGCGCTTCCGTCCCCCAAGACGGCATACTATGCGCGTCCAGTTGATACATTTTAGTTCCCGGTGTTTTTGCAAAACACTGACTGTAGTGGGTCTCGACTTGCGCGTGAAAGGGCCGATGATACTGATCAACCAATTGCTGATGCAGCTCCATCGACATGGGGGTGGTAATCAAAGGCTCGCCTTGAGTGGTATTTACCCAGTGTAATCCGGTCGTGAACGCCCCACTTTCGTGCGGAGCTCCGATCACCGAGTCTTCGTCGATGTCTCCGGGAAGGCGGTTTAAATCGACAACATACCGATGCCATGGCGTCTGAATAGAAAACACGTTGTGCTGCTGAATGCCTGGAGCATAAAGCCGGTCCACGTATCGATCTACATCACGCATCAAATGAGGCTCACTAAGCCCCTTTAACCAGGTCACTTCCTCGGGCACTTGTTCGCCGGAATGAGGAATCGTCACAAAAAAGTTCGGAATTTCAGCTGTCGACATCGCTCGGCATTGTACACCAGGGCCTGGATTTGTAAACTAATGGCGGGCCTGGCTCGACAGTCCATTTCAACGCGTGAGGACGAGGATCATCATGAAAATTTATACAAAGACCGGCGACGAAGGAAAAACCTCGCTTGTAAATGGCGAACGCGTTAGCAAAACTCACAAGCGTTTAGCCGCATATGGGGCTGTTGACGAGCTAAACAGTCGATTGGGCCTACTGATCCTCAGTTTACAACAGAATGCATTGCTTGAAGACTTGTCGCCCACATTAGTCGAAATTCAAAATCAATTGTTTAATCTGGGGTCGCACTGGGCCTGCCCGCCCTCCGATTGGGTCCAAAAACTGCCCGCTATTAAGGCAGAAAATATTTCCTCGCTAGAAGCGCAGATGGATCAGTGGAACACCGAATTACCGGCACTTCGAGAATTCATACTCCCCGGAGGCAGCGAGCCAGCCGCCCACGCTCACCTCGCTCGCACTCAGTGCCGCCTGGCTGAGCGCTTGGCTCTTGAAATCGAAGATCTGGCTGACGAACAAAAAGGGGGACTCGTCTTTTTAAACCGACTCAGTGATTACTTTTTTGTTCTTGCTCGTTACATCAACCTCCGTTTGGGACGGCCCGAGCAAACCTGGCAGAAATAACTAGTATGCGAGTCGTTGCCACCAAGGATTTTGACCCAATTAAGGTCGCCGATTTTTACGAAAAAACCAGTCTCCCCGGACTGGTTGAACTGCAGTTTCATCGTCCTAAGGGTTTTCTAGCCCCCTACTTCACTCAATCCGACGATGTCACAAGCGTCCTTCTGGTTAACTCGAACAACGAGATCATCGCGACGGTCACGGTGTACTTTCGCGAAGCCCTGATCGAGGGCGAAACCCAGACCGTCGGATTTGCCAGCGACCTTCGAGTCGCCCCAACCAGGCAGGCTGTTTTCAAATGGGCCACTTACTTTATTCCTTTACTGATCCAAGAACGCGAGAAGCGAAACTGTAAGTATATTTTTTCGATGATTGCCGAGGGCCAAAGACAAGCCTTAAATGCCTTCATCCGACCGCGCTCAGCACGACGAAAACTTCCGCGTTACCACCTGTATCGAAAACTGGATCTTGTGTCGATTAACGGCCGTTACCCATGGGCCCCGGCCCCTTTGGAGGGCGCTTACATCCGTCAACTCACCCCCGAAGACCGGCCTGTTTTCAGCGATTACGTCGCAAAAAAACAGTTATCCCGCCCAATGAGTTTTCCCTTCGAAGTTGAAAACTTGATTCAGCGGATTCCACATTTTGATGATGGGCAGTTCCTGGGTGCCTTCGACGTCCATGGCGACCCCATAGGCCTACTAAGCCTGTGGAACCCGGACCTCGTTCAGCACGTCGTCCCGGTGCACTGGTCAAAGCGCGCCACATCGATCCGAGGGATTTTTAAGTCGCTTAGCTATCTGGGCCTAACAAAACCTCTTGTCACCCCAACTGGTCGATTTAGCTTTCATTTTGCGAACCACATCTACGCAGACAACCCCGATGTCCATTACTGCCTACTTCGAAGGGCCTTTCAGGAAATCCCTAAACAAGATTTTATTCTTTACCCACATTTTGAAGGCGACCTTGCTAGCCTTCCTCCACAGGGGCATTTTACAACTTCAACAAAGTTTGGACTGTATCTGATTATGATGCCTGAAGACCCTATACCGGATTTTCTACGACCAAGAATGCTCGCACCCCCACCGGACTTTGAGCTGACTTATTTATAGGCGAAACCCGAGTGCTTAGTGTGCTTGACTGCGCTCGTACATCGTTCGAAGAACCGTTTCTAACTCGCCTGAGGTCACGGGCTTTGCTACCAGACAGCAAGCGCCGTTTAACTTAGCCTCTTCTTCCGTCAAGGTGGCACTGCCACTGACAAAGGCAAAACAAAAGTTAGGTATTTCTTTGAGCTTCGTCGCTAAGGGCCCACGCCCGCGGGCAAAACCCTGAACAAAGCCTGGAACAAAAAAGTCGACAAGCCCAATGTTAAGGTCTTTGCGGGACTCAAGGATTTCATAGGCCTGTTTTACAGACTCGGCTGGAACGGCTTCGCCGCCAAGTCGGTCAATCACAGCCGAATAAATTTCGCGAAGATCAGGGTCGTCTTCTACCACTAAAACTTTCATAGCCTGCCTATCGGCACGGCGTCAGGCAACTATAGGAGTGTTACCAATTCCTGGATAAAACTTTATTGGTTATAAACAGATCAAAGACCTTAGTGCAGCTCTAACCCGGTTTGGCCAACCTCTGGAGCATAAAGCCATTTCAGATGGCTTTCCGGGCCGACGACACAGTTGTACTCAATCACCTTTCGGTTCTGGATATCTGTCCTAGGTTGATACAACAAATCGATAAAGTGAATCGGACCGCTTTCGTTTTGCAAGCTATCCAGAAAGCGAGTGGCGGATGCCGCACAGCCTTGAAGGGTCACCTCGTAAGCCCGCTTCAACAAACCACGCTTGGCCGTTTGCTTTGATAGGACATAGTCTTGAACAGGCTGCTTCGGCGCGACGGCAAGTCGCTCTAGAAACTGCTGATCATCTAGATTTCCCTGAAGACGCTCGACCAATAAAGGATGACAAGATTCCAAGATGATTTCATCGGGAAGATCATAATCCTTTAAATAACGTGCATAGAGCCCTAAAGCCAAACCCGCCTGAAACGCCTGAGCGTGCCAAGGCTCACGAAAACTGCCTTCAAAATTAAGTAAATCAAACTGATAATTGGTCTTGAGGCTTTCCTCTTGAAGCCGCCGCATGCGTGACGACACCTCTGGTAACCGAATTAATCTTGCCGCTAGGTCAAGGTCTTCCATTAGAAAACCAGCATTGATTGCAAGAACGACTCTCACCTTAACCCCCGTACTATTTCACCCCTGACTGGTGATGTAAGATTTGACTTAGATTGTCTCAATCCTTTTTCCCTCAACGTGAAAGATTTTCAAAAGCCACAAAGGCCACGATTCCCGGTTGCCGTTCGAAAATCGCCACCCACCCACTTCGACTCCCCCCACCCCCCCTCCGGTTAACGCACTCAGTCTCGCCTAAGTGATACGTCACTTATTCACAACGCAGTGGGTCTCGGGAAAGTGACGTATCACTCAGGCGCGGCTTGGGGTGGGTTTTTGGCTTGGGGCTTGGGTCTTAGCTGTAGCGAGCGCTAGCCTTCGGTCTAGGTGAGGCTTGATACTATTAAATGACCTGCACGGAAGTCCTTGATGTTGCTAGTATTTTAGCTGATATGGCGAAACCTTCGATCAACGCATCTAAGTTAAACACCGTTTTGGATAAAGTCCTGATCTATGTCGTGATTTTATTGCTCGGCTATGGTGCAGCTGATCTGACAGCCTTATCACTTCGGTCCGAGCTTGTTCCCAGTGAAAAGCCACCAGCAAAACCGCCAGCTCCTTCGTTTCGCCAGGCCAGCGTTGATTACAGCGTGATCGAACGCCGAAACGTTTTCTTAGCTTCGGGTAAGAACCCAGCTCCGCTATCTGCTGACACCACAAAACCACAAGACCTGGATGGACCAGCCACCAAATCGGATCTTCCGATTCGTCTGGTCGGGACGATTGTTCACGCCAATCCCAAGCTATCCGTTGCAACCCTAGGCCCTCGCGGACGTGGCGAAACAAAGCCCTACTTTATCGGCGACCGATTCAAAAACGATGCTGAGCTACTTAAAGTCGAACGTCGCCGAGTGATTATTCGAAACCTGCGCAACCAACGAACCGAGTTCATTGAAATCCCGAAGGACGCAAAGATCACCTTCGGTCTAAAGTCAGCGCCTGAGCCCGTCACGGAACAAGCTCCAAAGAAAAATGGAATTGTGACTCAGACCAGTGAATATGAATTCTCGTTACCGCGCGAAGAAGTTCTTAAGCAAACGCAAAATCTTTCGGGGCTACTAAGCCAAGCTCGTGTGGTCCGCAACATTGGATCAGACGGATCTGTTCGCGGCTTCAAATTTAGTTCAATCAAACCTGGCAGCCTGTTCGAACAACTGGGTCTCAAAGTCGGAGATGTTATTTTGGGTGTGAATGGCGAAGATATCAATTCGCCGGCCCAAGGCATGTCCGCATATAATGCATTAAAAGACGATAGTAATATCAAACTAAATATTCTTCGCAACGGCCGCGAAGAAGAGGTGAATTACACCGTTAGATAGGGACAAGGAGCGTCTCATGAGTCATACATTCGTACGATCAGTTGCACTGATCGCAATTGCTAGCATTAGCCTTCAAGCCGTGGCGCAGTCACCGTCAACTCCCGGAATTGAATCAGCCAACCCCAATGAAAAAGTTAACCTGGCACAAGCTGGCCCAGAAGACATCACCAACGAGAACTTCCCTAACCTGATTGAAAGCTTCGACTATCCAAACGCGGATATCAGCGAAGTCATCAAGGCCATCAGTGAGCTGACTGGGAAAAACTTTATCTTAGGGTCGGATGTTAAATCTCAAAAAATCACCATTGTGGCTCCTTCACAAATTACGGTGGCCGAAGCCTATCAAGCTTTTCTTTCAGCTCTTCGCATGAGCGGCTTAACAATTGTCCCTGCCGGCAAGTTTCTTCGTATCGTCGCTGTCCGTAACGTTCAACGGGAACCCCTAAACATCTACGCTGGTGCCTACTTCCCAAACACGGACCAGATGATCACTCGCATTCTTAAAATCCGATATACAAACTCGAAAGAGCTTGAAAACACCCTTCGCTTACTGCCTTCAAAAGATGGTGAGCTTCGTGCCTATGAACCAACTAACTCGTTGATCATCACGGACTATGGTTCGAACGTCGAGCGGATCGTCAAGATCGTTCGCGAGTTAGACGTCAAAGGGTTCGAAGAGCAGCTGGCTGTGATTCCAATTATTCATGCCACCTCCAAAGAACTGGCTGATTTGTTAAACCGAATCATCAACAAAGATGACCAAGGTGCCCGAGGTCGGTTTTCAACCTCTCGTTTTTCACGAAACAAAAAAACCGAAGGCGGGTCTGGCGCAACAGAATCCTTATCCTTGGTGGTCTCTGATGACCGCACGAACTCGGTTATTGTTGTTGGCAACCAGGACGGCATTAGTCGTGTTCGTGGGCTGATTAAAAAATTAGACTTCCAGCTTCGCCCTGAAGACTCAGGTGGCGTTCGCGTTTATTACGTCAAACACGGTAACGCAAAAAGCATCGCCGACACTCTGAATGGGATTGCCGAGAAAAACAACCAAGACCTTCAGCGCGATGACCAACGCCGTGGAAACGCCCCACGGATCACCCCGCCTTCAGCTCGAAACGATGACAACAGCGGAGCGACAACCACAAGCGGCGCCCTGTTCAGTAGCGAGGTTAAAATTGCATCTGACGAAGATACCAACTCGTTGATTATCACCGCCAGCAAAAACGACTACGAAGTGGTCCTAAGCATTCTTCAAAAGCTGGATATCCCGCGCGACCAAGTCTACGTTAAAGTTGTGATTCTTGAGATGGCTGTCGATGGAAGCAACACGGCCAGCGCAAACATCGTTCGATTCTTACCTGGTGGTGACGACAACGATAAAGCCGTTGGCCGCGTTGGTTTCGTTTCGTCAGATATTCAAAACCTCCTTAACCCAGCCGCAGCAACTCAAGGTGCTATTCTTGGGTTTGCTTCAGGAAACACGCTGAACCTTGAAATTCCAAACACCAGTGGGGGCAGCTCGTCGACACTGGAAGTTTCATCTTTTCTGGGTCTGATTAACTTTTTGAAATCACACACCAATACAAACGTTCTATCGGAGCCACAGATCATGGCTCAGGATAACTCGGAAGCCACGATCGAAGTCGGTAGCGAAGTCCCCGTTGGGACTCAGCAGTCAACTGGGGCCGGCGGAATCGTTTCCACAGGGATCGAGCGCCAAAAAGCGACAATTAAACTGAAAATCAAGCCCTTCATTAATCCGGACAGCGACCAAGTGAAGCTAGAAATCGAACAGTCTGTCCGCAATGTTTCGAACTCAACAACGATCTCGGCAACAGCCCTTGCGCAGAACGCCATCGCCTTAGACGAACGATCTTTGAATACGACCATTGTGGTCCCCGATGGCGACACCGCTGTCCTTGGTGGACTGATCAGCGATCGCGACACAGAGTCTGTCTCAAAAATTCCTGTGCTTGGAGATATTCCATTGATTGGTTGGTTGTTTCGCAGCAAGGCAACACGAACGGAAAAACGTAATCTGATGTTGTTGATTTCGCCGCGAATCATTCGTTCGATCGAATCCAACGACGACCTACTGTCACAGAAGATCAACGAGCGGATCTCTTTTATACAAAAGAACATGAAAGGCATTGATCCTTTCGGCGCAACTATTGACAAATTGCCCCGGCGCGCGACACTGAACCAAGACGCGGTCGAGACCGAAGGTCCATTTACGGAAGAGCCTGCGGCAGAAAGTTTTTAATGGCGGTACATTCACTGGAAAGCTTGCTTTTAAAAGGCCGAACCGGCCTTTCTGATCGGCAACTTCAATCCATTTTAAAAACCCCGGATAAGGACGGTCACCTTATTGGTGAACGTCTTCGAGAACGCAGCTTTAACACTCCGGAAGAGGCCCTCGCCGAACTTTGTAATACACTTGATGTGGACTTCATGAAAGACGTCCCAGTCAATGATATTCCAGTCGACCTGATTCGCGATATCCCGATCAACTACGCTAAAAAACATGAAATCCTTCCCTTTAAAGTCGATCAACAAAAGGCCGTTGTATTAACAACGAATCCCCTGCGCTCGAAAGCCTTGGACGACCTGAGGGTTCTATTCGGAAAGCCGGTTCACCCTGTCGTCACGACCTCCTCTAAGATGGCCGATGCCATCAACCGTCTGTATGAAAAGTCGACATCGGCCCTAGAAGGCCTCGACCAAATCGAAGAAGAAGAATACGACCTGGATGATCCCGTTATCGACCTTCTTGAGACCGGCGACGATGATGCGCCAGTTATTAAGCTGGTCAACACCCTGCTTTTTCGAGCTGTTAAAGAAAAGGCCTCGGATATTCATTTCGAGCCCTTTGAAAAGGACATGACCGTCCGCTTTCGTATTGATGGTGTTCTGTTCGATATCTTTTCGCCACCAAAAAAACTGCAAAATGCCATCACTTCAAGAATAAAGGTCATGGCCAATATGAACATCGCCGAAAAGCGACTTCCTCAGGATGGACGAATTCCATTGAAGTTGGCCGGTAAGGATATTGATGTTCGTGTGAACTCAGTCCCGACAGCCTTCGGCGAGCGCATCGTGATGCGTCTTCAAGATAGATCGAACGTTGTTCTTGAACTGGAACAGCTTGGCTTTTCAGAGCGAAGCTTAAAGATGATCGGTGAAATCCTTGGCAAGTCCTATGGGATCCTTCTAGTGACCGGACCGACTGGTTCTGGTAAATCGACAACGCTTTATGCTTCCCTTCAACGCTTGAACTCGATTGACCGAAATATCATCACCGTCGAACACCCAGTGGAACAACGTATTCATGGGATCGGCCAGATTCAAGTGAACCATAAAATCGGGCTGACCTTTGCCAGCGCATTGCGCGCCATTCTTCGTCAAGATCCGAACATCATCATGATTGGTGAGATTCGTGACTTAGAAACAGCCGAAATCGCTATTAATGCCTCGTTAACTGGTCACCTTGTGCTTTCAACGATTCACACCAACGATTCGTCCGGGGCCTTTCCCCGATTGATCGATATGGGCTGTGAACCCTTTTTAATTGCGACCTCATTACTTGGCGTCGTGGCCCAGCGTCTTGTTCGGCTGCTGTGCCCACACTGTAAAGAGCCACACACACCGTCCGACATCGAATTAACGAGCATGGGACTGACTCGAGCTGATGTCGAAGGGAAATCCGTCTTCAAACCCGTCGGCTGTTCCGAGTGCAACCAAAAAGGCTATATTGGCCGAACCATTATTCAAGAGCTTCTGATGGTGACCGATGAAGTTCGGTCCTTAGTAATGCAACGCCAAGATTCCGGTCAAATTCGCAAAAAAGCCATCGCCCAGGGCATGGTCACCTTCCGAGAGCACGGCATTCAAAAGGTGCTTTCCGGACTAACCAGTATTGAAGAAGTTTTGACCAATACTCAAATGGACTAATTCATGCCTATTTTTGAGTACAAAGGACTAAATCGCGCCGGCAAAAACATCAAAGGCACCATTGACGCTGAAAATATGCGAAGTGCGAAGGTCAAGCTGAAGAAAGACCGCATCTTTGTCGTCGATATCAAAAATAAGGCCGCTGCGAACCCGAAAAAAAGTGCCTCGAAAGCCGCTAAAATCGGAGCTCAAAAAATCGCTGATGTCGCTATGGTGACAAGGCAGCTTGCGACCCTGTTAAAAGCAAACGTTCCTTTGGTCGACAGTCTGGCTGCCGTCAGCGAGCAAACCGAAAACGAAGTTTTATCTGAAATCTTTGCGGATATAAAAAACATGGTGAACGAAGGCTCGTCCTTCTTCAAAGGCCTTCAAAAGTACCCAAAGGTTTTCGATAAGATTTTTATTTCCATGTGTGAAGCCGGTGAAACCTCGGGGACATTGGACGAGATTCTGATTCGTTTAGCTGAATTTCTTGAGGCTCGCAACGAGCTGAACAGCAAAGTCAAATCAGCCATGATGTACCCAATGATCATGTTCGTGTTTATTGGCTTAATTCTGGTCGGACTTTTCCTATTTGTGATTCCACAGATTGTCGAAATTTTCGAGGCCTCCCCGGATCTAACGCTTCAGTGGTACACCCTCGCCGTTATTAAAATCAGTGATGTCATGGTGAACTACTGGCATGTCCTTGGCGGCGTTGCCATCATGTCCTTTATGATCTTTAGATCTTGGAAGAACTCCGAAAGTGGTCGCCCGCAGTACGATCTTTTGACACTCAAGCTTCCTTTATTCGGCCCAATGATTCGAATGATCGCCGTCTCTCGGTTTACCCGCACCTTGTCGACCCTGCTTAACGGTGGCGTCCCCATGTTGCAGGCCATGCAGATTGTTCGAAACGTCGTTAGTAACGAAGTTTTAGCTCAAGCCATCGACACAGCCCGGGACAATATTTCCGAGGGGGAATCCATCGCGGGCCCTTTAAGAAAATCAGGTCAGTTTCCACCCATTGTTATCCATATGATTAATATTGGTGAAAAAACAGGCGAACTCGAGAACATGTTGAACCAAGTCAGTGACGCCTTCGACTTCCAGGTCAAAACGAAGATTGATGGCCTCACCTCGTTACTTGAGCCCGTCATGCTGATTTTCATGGGTGGAGTCATCGGGGCGATCGTCGCTTCGGTCATGGTCCCTATTTTCGACCTGTCGACCCTCGGCGGATAGCACCAAATTGGCACTAGATTGTAAAATGACAATGGATGTTATGGCCTCATATCATTTCGATTTTTCATTTAGACTTGGGTCTGGTTGATCATAGTAAAGAAGTCGTGAGACCTTTTCTTGAACACCTAGGAATTCTTGTATTTTAGGTTATAATGACTACCTGATATCAACTGGAGGCTGAATGCTGTTATCGCTAAAACCGACGATTAAAGCGGGTTTAAATCAAAAGGGTATGACTCTTGTCGAAATCATGATCGTACTAGCTATTCTAGGAAGTTTAGCTACGATTTTGATCACTCGTGTTTCGGCTCAATATGACAAAGCTCAGATCCGTCAGGCTAAAATTCAAATTGGTGAAATCAAAAAGAACCTAGAATTTTTTAACGCCGACTGTGGGTTTTACCCAACCACAGAACAGGGCCTTGAAGCTTTGATTGAAGCTCCAACAAACCCGTCTTGCGACGACTGGGGACCTTCACCCTATATCGATAAAATTCCAGAAGATCCGTGGAAGTCGAAGTACATTTACGAATCTGATGGTGGTGGTAGCTACGTTATCATTACTTTAGGCAAAGACAGACGCGAAGGCGGCAAGGGAGTGAATGCCGACATCTCTTCTGACGACCTTTAAGAAAGCCCCAGGCAAAGCCTGGAACCAGGGTTTCACCATGATCGAGATGATGATCGTTCTGATCATCATCGCTGGTGGAACCTCCCTATTGCTGACGCGACTTGATAACTCTCGTAATCAGTTAAAATCCACCATTCGCGAATTTCGACTCCTCACGAAGCGCCTACACTCGACCGCACGATTACGTAACCACACCCTCCGATTGGTCTTCGATCTTGGTGACCCCAACCTTCCCGAACGATCTCGAGTCCAGAAGTATTGGGTCGAAATCTCTGAAGAACCCGGAACGATCACAAGTGGGCTCAGCGATGTCGAGATTGCCAAAAAGTACGAGAACACAGATCCGGAAGAACGACCAACCCCCGTGTTTGTTCGTGAAACTAAGATTCTGGGTAAGGACGATATCGAACTGCCACGTGAGGTTAAAATCACGGATGTCGAGATCTCAGGCATTGAAGCCGCCATCACAGAAGGTTACGCTGTTATTAACTTTATGCCTCAGGGCTACGTCAGTGAAGCTGCCGTTCATCTGTCCGCAGGCGAAGATATGAAATGGACCATTGCAACGCACCCAATGCGCGGAATGGCTGATGTCGTCACTCGCAATGTGCCCATCAAAGAACTTAAAGAGCGCTAAATGAGATCCAATAAAGGGTTCAGTTTAATAGAAGTGATGGTTGCCGTCAGTATATTGGCTGGCGGACTGGTTGCGCTGAACCTTGCCTGGAACAACAACTTTTTGCGACTACGAAAATCAAAGCGCCATAATGATGTCAGTTTTCTATTAGAACGGAAAATGGCGGAAATCGAACTACAGTTTAAAGATACCGCACTGTCATCCATTGACGAAAAACTAGAAGGTGACTTCGGGAAAGACTACCCGAAGTACCGATGGACCTTTGAATCACGGGAATTCGTCATGCCCGACTTAAAAATCCTACTAGCGGCCGGTGAAGATGGCGAGACTCAAAACGATGCCTTCAATCAAGTCTCGGAACGTATGACTGAATTTTTGTCAAAGTCGGTTAAAGAAGGCAAAGTAACCCTGTTCGTAAAAGTTGGTAAAGATAAAGAAGCAAAATACTCGGTGGTAACCTATTTCGTCGACTACAAGCAAAACCTCAGCCTATAAATCGGAACAGGGTTTTACCTTGATCGAACTGATTATCGCCATCACCATTTTGGCGTTTCTTTCGATTTATTCGGCACGATCCATTCAAAGTGCCCTACGAAGTAAAACCAAGATTCAGAACCAAAACGAAGATCGCTCGGTCATTCGAGATGCCCTCAAGTTAATTGAAAAAGACGTCAACCGAGCCTTCAATTACCAGAACTACCATCTGGCCCTGTATAACGAAGTTCAAAAGAAGCGCTGCACTCCCCCAAACCAAACTCAGAGCCCAGGCAGCCCGGGAACGGCGGCCCCGGGATCAACGGTCGACCAGACCACCGATCCATCAGATACGACAGCCACAACACCTTCGCCGACCCCGGCACCGTGGCAAGCCCCACCCTCCTGCCAGAACTTCAAGGTTGTCCAACCTAAAATCGTGACTCGGTTTTTAGGCGAAACCGACGAAATGCATTTTACAACCTTGAACTACGCCCGCTTGTTACCAAACCAGCAGGCCAGCCAGCAAGCGGAAGTCAGCTATTTTGTACGAGACTGCAAAGGCCGGCTAGATAAAAAGAAAGTCTCAAAATGCCTTTGGCGACGATTAACACCCTACATCCAAGGTGACATCAAAGAAGGCGGCGACGAGACAGTGCTTCTTGAGGATGTTAAAAAATTCGAGCTTCGTTATTTAGGCTACGGGGCGGAATCCGAACCCGTGAAAGAATGGGATTCAAAGTCGGACCGAAACCCTGGTGGACGCTTCTTCTTCCCCTACGCCGTCCAAGTCACCTTGGCCATCGCAACAACGGCGAAGAATGACGAAGATCGCGCGGTTGAATATACACTTACAGCGCCCATTCGCTTTCCGAATAACCCGGTCGCTGTCCCAACACCCACGCCAGGAGCCCCTGCAAATGCGACAGGAAGCCCGGCTACAGGAACGGGGTCCCAGTAATGAAATCCGTCAAAGGTCGACTTAAAAATGATCGTGGTATCGCCCTTCTGATTTCGATTTTTTTCGTCTTCATGGTATCGGTCATCGTCGTTGAAGTCTCAAAGGATACTGGTGCAGAATATGTCATCGCATCAAACGAGGTGGACCGAGTTCGCGCCTACTATGCCGCCAAGTCCGGGCTCCAACTGGGCTTACTTCGCGTTTTACTTTACCAGAAAGCCGTCGCGCAATTTGGCGACCAACTCAAAGACCAACGCCAGCTTCTAGACCTCATTTGGAGCTTCGACTTCGTCTATCCCCCGGAAATTCCAGAAGGCCTGTCTCAAGTCAGTAGTGACTTAATCACAGAAAGCACAAAAGACAGCTACTTCGGAAACCAAACAAAGTACTACGTCACAATAAAAAGCGAAGGTTCGAAGATTGATATTAACAATTTGGGATCTAGCGTAAAGCCCTTAGCCGAGGGCGTCCGCGAGCAAATATTGCGAATCTTCCAAGACGAAGTCAGTAACAATGATGCCTTTTACGATGAGTACCGATCGGAAAACTTCGAAGAACTGGTCAACAATATGGCCGACTGGGTCGACGCCAACCAAGAAAGCCTCAATGGCGGCTCGGAAGCCAATGTCTACCCGGAACTCGATCGCGAGTTCTATCCCCCTAACGAGCCCTTTAAAACCTTGGATGAGATCCGACTTGTCGCAGGAATGAACGACGACTTTTTCAATCTGATCAAAGACCGAGTCACCGTTTTCGGCGTTAAAGGCGTGAATATCAACTATGCCAAGAAAGAAGTTCTAATGGCCCTGGATGAACAGCTCGATGAAGAAGCTGTCGATGCCATTCAAAAGCAAATCAACGACCAGGAAAATGGGGGTCCCTTCCCCAATATTGATGCTTTTAAAAAGTTTGCTGAAGAAGAGCTAGCCATCGACTGGAACCAATTTAACAAGGCTGGTGTGCCACTGTTGTTCGAGGCCGAATACAACTTCCGTATTACCAGTATCGGACAACACAAAAACACCACACGTGAAATCGAAGTCGTGACCTATAACATCGATGCCATCAAAGAAAACCTAGAAGCGGCACTGAAAACCCAGGATGAGCGCGAAAAGACCACAACAGATGACGCATCGGCCCCAACATCAACACCTGCGACAACCGATGGATCGACTCAGCCTGCGACCCCTCAAACTCAAAACGAAGAGGACAAAAAGAAGCCCGTGCCTCAAGGTCGACCGAACATCGTTTACTGGTGGGAAAACTAGTCACACCAGCACCCAGTCATTAGTCCAGTCCCTCGCTGGCAGCGCCTAGAGGAGGGATTTACTTTGAGCCTGTTTCGCGATTGAATTAGACTTAAGCAGAGTCGGAACGGACTTATCCGGTAGATCAAGGAAGACGAGCATTCTATGAAAACCATTGGTGTCGACATTGGGAATTTTAGCGTAAAGTTCGTTGAACTCGAATCCTTCGGTCGTAGTCACCAGCTGACCCACTATACCGAGATTCCTCTGAATCAAGATATTACACGTGACCGATCGATTGATGTCTTGGATGCACTTAAAACCTTCGCCGAACGACACCAAGACGAAGACAACGTTCAATACGTCGTCAGTCTACATGAAGACGAAGTCACTCACCGCCTTTTACACTTTCCATTCAAGGAACGTCATAAGATTCTAAAAATTCTTCCCTTTGAACTGGAAGAGGATGTTCCCTTTGATTCCTATAGCTCCATTTTTGATGCAAAAATCGTTAGCTATTCGCCAAATGGCGCTCAAGTCTTAGCCACAGCTAGCCCGGAAGAGCGCATCGAAAAGATTTTGCAAAGCTGCTCTGATGCCGGCTTTGAACCAACCATTGTTTCGACCGACGGCATGGCCTACGCCAACCTGTTCGAAAATTGGGAAGACCTTCCCCCTGAAAAGACTTCGCTGTTTGATTTTGACGAACTTGACGATGACGAAGATGACGAAAATGTGGACCCCGTCGCTCGAGCTCCTAAAGTGGCTCACGCAAACATCCTATTCGGCCACACTAACACCATGGTTCTGATCTACGCGGATGACCAATTAATCGATATTCGCAGTTTCCCTTGGGGTGGACGAGACCTATCCATGCGGATTTCCGAAGTCTATCAAGTGACCTTCCTTGAAGCCCTTAAAGAGCTTCGAAAGAATTCGTACCTACTGCTGGACAATGAAGGTGCAACAGGTGCGCAAGTTCAATTTTCCGATAATCTAAAAAAAGAATTCGACGACTTCATCCATGACCTACGCCTTATACTTTTAGAGCTTCAAGGCGAATGGAATATCGAATTGCAAAGTTTGGGGCTTAGCGGTGGTCTATCGCAAATTAAAAATATCGCCCCTTATTTTACCCAGAAACTGGAGTTGAAGTGCAATCGCATACAACTTCAGCCTCACGGAATTAGCCTGACGGATCAAGGTTTCGATATAGTTAACGGCGGTCTGGCTTTGGGCCTTGCCATTGAAGGCCTTAAAAAACCTAGAAATCCAGCCACTAACTTACGCCAAGGTGAGTTTGCAAAACAAAATCGCGCCGCCAAAGAGTTCGTTGAAAAATGGGGCTATAGCCTAAAGATGGCCGGGCTGATATTGGCGATCCTCTTAGTCCATAGTTTTTTGCGAGATTCCGTATCCTATAGCCTTGATGACGATATCTACGGAAAAATGCGAGATACCGCCGGAGATGTCGCTAGCTTAAAAGGGCGCCAAGCCACTGAAAGTGGAATTCGGCGCTATATTCGAAACCAAAAGGCCTTACTAAAAAAAGCCGAGGCGGAAAAAGGCATCGACCGTGTTGTTTCGGCCATGTCGATCATGGAAAAGCTGTCAGAAACCCTTCCCGCGCCAGCACGGGGCCCTCGAGCTGCAAGCACAGCCGTCAATTTAGATATTCGAGAACTCGATATCCAAAACGAAACGGTTTCATTGCGCGGAACGGTTGATAATTCTCGGCAACTTCAAATCATTCAAGAGAGTCTAAAAAAGCTGGCTTCAAATGGTCAGGTAAAAGATTTAAATCTCGGTCGCAACCGCAATGTTCCTGTGAAAGATGAAAATGGTCGAACTGTCATGAAGCCATCCTTCGCCTTTCAAATCCAAGTGAACCGGAGAATTGAATAGCCATGGCCTTTGAAGCACAAAAAGAACAACTGAAAGACGGCATTAGTCAGCTGACAGCCCGTATCCAAGATAGCTCGGCCTATAATACCTTACGCGAAAAATTTGAGATCCTACCTTCAAGCACCCAAAAGCTACTTATTTTTGGTGGCATCGGAGTCGCCGTTCTTGTCGCTGTTTACATCCCTTTTTCCTACTACCAGGCCTCTGGCGATAACATGGAGTCCTTCAATTCGAAGCGGCAGTTAATCAAAGAGCTTTTACAGACGTCGACCTATAGCCAACTGACAGCAAGTGGCCGAGAACCCACCTTTGAGCTTCTTCGAAGCGAAATGAATGGAAAAATCGAACGCAGCGACTTGAAACCGGAACAAGCCGAAACCGTGATGAGCAACAACACTCGAAGCAAAGGGATGGTTGCCGCGGCCATTAAAGAAGTCGGAGCCAGTGTCACACTAAAAACGCTTACTGTGCCGCAGATCCTTAGACTTGGAAGTGCTTTCGACAGTATTCGTGATGCTATTTTGACGGACGTTCGTGTCAAAGCGGACCCGGCCAAAGCCGGTTATTTTGACGTCACCTATGTCGTAAAATCTTTTTATCTGCCGCAACCCGATTCCGACGACAAAAAGAACGCGAAACCGACACGGGGAAGCGGTAGCCGCCGAACCAGAAGAAACAACTAAGGACCAACAGCCGAATGGAAAAAGTACCGAAAAAAGTTTTAATGAGGTGGTTTCGCTACATTCTTCTATTTCTAGGCTGTTACGTCCTGTTCTTCCTTATGGTCTTCAACTATCAAGACCTTGAAACCGAAATCACCAAGGTCGCCAGCCAGCAAGGAGCCTACCTTCAGTTTAACGACCTTTCCTTAGGACTGTTTCCGACTCCATCCGTCCAGCTAAAAGACCTTGTCGTCACACTTCGCCAAACTCCCGAAATTCAAATGGATGAAGTTGTTGCCCGCCCCCACATCCCAAGCTTCTTAGCCTTCAAACAAGGTGTCAGCACCGACATAAAGGGGTTTCTTGGGGCCAATATCGAAGCTCAATTGAAGCAAACTGGCGTCACTGAAGACAATCAGCCCCTTTTTGCTTTTGAAGCGGACGTTTCAGGTTTAAACATCGAAGAAGCCCTATCCACCTTTGCTCCAACCCTTCGACTCCCATTGATCGCCAGCGGCCAGATTAACGCTGTCGTAAAGGGGTCGAGTCCGCAGCAGATGGATCGAAATACAGAGTCCGAGTTTTCTTTGACCTCGAATAACGTGAACCTAAAAAACATTGTTTTAGATACACCTTTAGGCCCCTTGCAAATGCCAGACGTGAAGTTGTCACAGCTGAACCTAGTAGGCCGACTGGTCAACCAAGAGCTGATCATTGAAGAATCACGCATCGGTGGCGATGGCGACTTGGTTCGAGCCCGCATCAAAGGCCAAGTTCCGGTCGACTTTGGGCGCCGCGGACCGCAGCTAGCTGGTTACAACCTAAAAGTTGAAGTCCGCCTGAGCTCACAAGGAGTGAACGAGATCAAAGCCCGCGTCGGCGATGTCTTTGGCCTACTCCAGCCATATCAAACGGCTGGTGGATCGGCTCCGACCTACACATTAAACCTTCAAAGCTCGTCGATGTATCGACCGCCTCGCATCAATAAAACCACTTTTTAAGCTTGTCTTTTAAGCACAACACCTTTATGCAGCGCTTCATTTTTAAGCAGACCCACATTCCGACATAGGGTCATAGATCAAAATATTTCCGAGTTTCGGAGGCTTAGCCCCTTAGGTTCATGCAAAGTCTGAAACAATCAGAGATCAAAATTGCATGTTTCTACAAGATGAGTCATAACCATGAACACGTTACGGAAAGGGAGAAATCAATGGCAGGAGTCAATAAGGTCATTATCGTTGGCCGTCTAGGAGCTGATCCTGAAGTTAAAGAAATTGGATCCGGATCGCAAGTTGCGAATATGAGTGTTGCTACCAGTGATAACTGGACAGACAAAAACGGACAGAAACAAGAACGCACAGAGTGGCACCGCATCGTTGTATGGGGAAAGCTAGCTGAGCTTTGTGGCCGCTACCTAAGCAAAGGCCGACAAGTTTACGTTGAAGGTCGTCTACAGACTCGCTCTTGGGAAGACCAACAAGGTCAAAAGCGCTACACCACTGAAATCGTGGCAAACACAGTTCAGTTTATCGATGGTCGCGCCACAGAATCCGATGCTGGTGGTTATAACAACCAAGATTTCGGACCAGAACCAAGTTTTGATGCCAGCGAAGAAATTCCGTTCTAAGAACGCCATCTTCGAAAAATCAAATAACAAAAAAGCCCAAAGAAATTTGGGCTTTTTTTTGCCCTATTGATAAGGCTTTCGCCTCGACATAGGTCATGCCCTCCAAGCGTTTCATGCAGTCAAACCCCGATGAATTCGATACACTTCCTATATGAGAACGTGGTTGGGGCTTTCCCTTTTGATATTGATTTCATCCTGCAGCGTCTGGCAATCAGAAGTTCGCGAACTGATTGAATCCCAAGGCACCGGA
>NYZX01000032.1 GCA_002686065.1 Pseudobdellovibrionaceae bacterium
TGATAAGTCGGGTAAATTAATTTCAAGGGCCGAACATTAGTTGGACAATGACGATGGAGTGTCAGATGAAGAGCAAGGATTTGGGGGTGAGGGATGACTAATTTAGTCACAATCCAGCGCCGGGGGAACTTTAGTTTTCAAGAAGCTCAGGCTTTGGCGCCAATTATTAAGCGTATTACGGCACGCTATCGTGATCAGGTTGAGTCTTTGATGAAGCAACTTGAATCGGTCGATCTTGACCGAAGCGAAGTCATCGACCGTATTGAAGAGCAAATTAACGGCCTTATTAAGGACTGGCATGCGAAGATTCGCAAGCTAGGCGCAGAACCAAAAGGGCTTTGGGTGGTCGACTTTGATTGTGGGGAAGGCTACTTCTGTTGGAAGTATCCGGAATCGAGTGTGAGCCATTGGCATTCATACGATACGAGCTACAAAGATCGTGTGTTATTGGACCACCTGGGGCGATTTTTTCCCGAACTGGAAACAGAAGATCAGGCGGACTTTACAAAATCAGAGCCTCGAATTAAATAAGGGACATGAAAGTCTTTTTGGCTCAGATGAATTCGGTTCTTGGTGATTTCCAAGAAAACCGAAAGCGAGCACTTACCTTTATTGAACAGGCCCACAAGGACGACGCTGACCTTGTGGTCTTTCCTGAGGCCTCCCTTTTCGGCTACCATCCTTGCGATCTTTTAGAGCGATCGGAAACTGTGGATGCTCAGTTGAAGCAGCTAGATCTACTGCACAAAGCTCTTCCGAAGGGTTTGTCTGTGCTGGTTGGGGCTTTTACCAAAAACACTAAAAAACGAGGAAAGCCCTTTTATAATTCGGCCGTTTTATTGCGGCAGGGTCAGAAGCTTCGGGCCTTTCATAAGCAGCTTCTGCCCAGTTATGATGTCTTTGATGAAGCTCGCCATATTGAAGCTGGACAGTTAGAAAAAAACACCTTTCGACTGAAAGGTAAAAAGGTCTTAGTGACCATCTGTGAAGATATTTGGGGCTGGGATTACTCGTGGTCGGACCGGAATCCCTATCCAGACAACCCTTTAAAGCCTTTGAAAAAGCAGGGTCCTTTTGATCTTGTGATCAACCTAAGTGCCTCGCCTTTTTCAAAAGATAAACTAGAAAAACGACAGGAGCTGGTCGCAAAAACGGCTCGTCATTTTAAAGCGCCGACCTTGTATGTGAACCTCGTCGGTGCGCAGGATGAATTGATTTTTGATGGACAAAGTTTTGCCTGTGATACAAAAGGGCGACTGATTTGTCAGCTTGATGCCTTTTCTGAGGATGCTGATGTGATTCAGCTTAAAAAGAGCCTGAAGGGCGGCTTGCCCTTACAGGATCATGGTTCAAGCACTCAGATGCTGTCCCAGGCATTGATATTGGGACTCAGTGATTTCACCCGTAAAGCCGGTATCGGAAAAGTTCACCTTGGTCTTAGCGGTGGTATTGATTCGGCCGTCGTCGCGGCTTTGGCGGCAAAGGCTGTGGGTGGGGAAAACCTGACCTGTGTGGCTTTGCCAGGTCCCTTTAACTCGCCTGATAGTTTGGCCTCAGCAAAGCAGTTGGCGTCTAACCTTGGGGCCAATTTTTATGATTTGTCGATTGAGCCGGCCTACAACAGTCTTTTAGATGAAATCACCGATACCTTCGGGGAGATGTCTTTCAGTTTGATGCATGAAAATTTGCAGGCGCGGCTGAGAGGGCTGTTGTTGATGGCCTATAGTAACCGTTTTGGCTCGCTACTTTTAAACACCAGTAATAAATCAGANTTCGCCGTTGGTTATAGCACCCTGTATGGGGATCAGTGTGGTGGCTTGTCAGTGATNGGTGATTTGCTAAAGCGAGAAGTGTATCAGCTGGCTCGGTTTTTTAATGAAGAACAAGAAGTGATTCCTTCATTTNTCATCGATCGTGCTCCATCGGCTGAGTTAGCGCCCAATCAAAAAGACCAAGATAGCCTTCCTGAGTATGAAGACCTGGACCGGTCGGTTGAGCGGATTGTCGAGCAGACAAAGAAGGCAAGGACGTCGACGGAGAAGTGGGTGCTTGAAAAACTGATGCAAAGTGAGTTTAAGCGGTGGCAGGCGCCACCGGTTTTAAAGGTCTCGAATCATGCCTTCGGGCGTGGCCGAAGGCTTCCGATTGCGCAAAAGTCGCGATCTTGAAAAGCGAAGCCTAGAATTTCACTCGGATGGTCTTTTCGATATTGTGAAGCTCACCATCGGCTGTCGGGTACAAGCGTCCGAAATAATAAAAACTGTAAGAATCATCCATGCCGGGCCTAAACCCAAGTTTGATTCGGTTTAAGTAGTCCTCTTCCAAGGCGATTTGGAAGTTGTTCTCGCANTCCGAAAGGGCTTTTCGTTGATCGGAGGTCAGAACGACGCCGCTAAGAGGGCGAAGTGTCGAGTTGGCGATGATTCCGTTTTTGCCATCTTGAGCAAACTTGATCGACGCCACGACATCCGGGATCGGAAGTTCTTTATGTGGCTTTAAGCATTGTTGGTAGCGCTTGGCAGCGCCCTCGAAGCTTCGGAAGGCCAGTTTAAAAGCTTGGCCTTCAGGACCTTTGTCGCGGATTTGATCTTCCAAGCTGGCGCAGGAAGTAAGAACAAGAATAAGAGCTGAAATTGCAATGATGTGTTTCATGCAATTAGGCTAAATCAAAAAGTCCCAATTGTTTAGGCTGAGGTTCAATTTGTGGAAATCTTAGCTCGGGCTTACCTGTCATTTGGACGAGATTTTCGGTCGGAGGTAAGTTTGGGCTACCCGCACTCATTTTTTTGATCATATCCCAAAACAACTGTCCGCAATAAGAGGCATCCTCTTCGGCGCGGTGAAAGTTGGTCGATGGAATCCCTAAGTGCTGAACCAAGGTTCCTAGTTTGTAGTTGGGTAGACCTGGGTAAACCTTTCTAGCTAAGGCCAAGGTATCCAAAATCACACCACGAGGAGCGGCAGACTCAAACTTTTCGATATCGGCCTTTAAGAACTGAACATCAAAGCCAGCATTATGAGCGACGACAACATGGTCTTCACAAAACTGGGCGAAAGGAGCTAGCAGCTCGTCGATTCGTGGCTTTCCGGCAACCATATCATCCGAGATACCGTTCACTTTCGAAGCGGCTTCAGGGATGGGCATACCTGGATCAACTAGGGTTGAAAACACAGATTCGGCTTCCCCGTTTACAAAACGGACGGCACCGATCTCAACGATTTTATCAACACCAGGCAAAAAGCCTGTCGTTTCTAGGTCAAAGGCTACAAACTTCATAGTTAAGGTCCTATCCGAGATCCTAGCATGGATCAAAGAAAAGTCCCAACATGATCAAAAAATAAGCAGCATGACTAAAGCCATTCTACAAANCAGAAATCATGAAATCGAAATCAAGCCACAGGAGTCTTTATTGGAGGCCCTATTGCGCCAAGGAATCGAGATCGATCACTCCTGCGGAGGGATGGGAAGCTGTGGAACCTGTCGCGTTCAAGTCACTGAAGGCCTAGGCGACCTGCCAAGTCGAAACCGGGTTGAGGCGGAGATGGCCGAGGATAGAGGCTTTACTGATGATGAGCGTCTATCCTGCCAGNTGCTTCCTCGCTGTCCTTTTAGTTTTCGGACGCCCTAGCCTGAGAAACTTTTGGGTCAATTCGACCTTCAAACAAGGTTTCTACTTCAATCACAGCCTGTTGCGAACGAGCCGACTCGGCTGGCGAGACAAATTGGTATTCAAAGTGATCACCTTGGTAGGTCAAAACCAGAAAGCCTAACCGAGAGGCGGAGAACAAAGGTGGTTCTAGCTGATCGACGCTTCGAAGGCTGTTACCTCCGCCGCTGACAAAGAGCTCGGTTCCCTGTGAGATGCCTTCATAGGATAGATGGTGATCGTGGCCGGCAAAATGGGCGTCCATTTTGCCGATGATATATTTCTTTAAAAAGGCGCGAATAAAGAAGCTCGCATCCCCGTGCGAGCCGGCGCTTTTATAGGGATGGTGGGCGTAGCTAAAAACGAAGCGACAGTCATCTAACTGGGTCAGCTTCNTTTTCGCCCAATCCACCTGTTCGGAAACATGCACGATATTCGAATCAAAGCTTAAGTGACAGATGTCACCATAGCGCTCGAAGTAGAAGTAATTTGGGAAGTTCAGTCCATCGACACGGTCAGCAACAAGCATCCAGGCATCGGTGTTTCCGCGGTGATCGTGATTGCCCATGGTTAAGAAGAACTGCATGCCGTCGTTCATAAGCGGGCTGTAGTAGTTTAAAAAGTGCGAATCCACCATGGGATCATTTTCGTCTTTGATCCCGTTGGGGTAAATAATATCGCCGACAATTCGAACATGGTCACAGCCTTGTTGTTTCAAGGCTTTGGCGGTTAGGGCCTGGCCTTCGTTGTCGGCTCCGACGTCACCAATGACACAGGTTTTGTGGCCGACTTGTAGAGCTGGATATTCCAGGTCCCCGATGTCTCTGAACTCATATTTGCAGGCTGATAGTGCGATAATCGCAGTGAACAAAAACAGATTTAAAATTTTCATAAGGTCCCCCCCGGAAACAAAGCACAAGTCTATCCTAATCAAACGATGGCCTTTGTCAGTTTCTGTTAAATTTGCTTATTCGGCTGCTCGATGTCAGGCAAGGCCTTGACGATGAGAACTTAGATTTTGTTGAGGAAATGTAGGGATTTCACGGCCAAAAAGGGGTTCCGGCCTCTATTTGACGATGAAGTGATTCGTATAGATCCAGGTAATCCACTTTTTTCCGTCGGGGGGTGGAAAGGTGGGGATGACGCGCACTTCAATTCGGTAGTTGCCGGACTCGGGTAGTTGCACCTGGGTTTCTAACGAATTGGACAGGACAAATTTTTCGCCATTGCGGAAGATGATAACGTCAAAAGGATAGTTTGGTTTGGCTGGAAGGCGNACGACGAGCTCGGACCCGGCTGGAACNTCCGANCCNATGGGGTANCGCTTTTGGTTGTCATCCACNGCGTAGGCAACAAAACCTTCGGGGTTCGCCAAAAGATCGAAGCTAAAGTAAAACTGCCCTTTTCGAAGAGCGTTGATCACCTTCGGTTTGTCTCGATCCCAGATGCCGGTCAGCTCGGACTCTAGAAGAAGGTGATTGGTCCCGACTTGAAAAATGACGTCATAGCGAGGAATGGCCCANCTTTTACCCGAAGGCATTCGGACNTGGGCGCGGGCATCGGCGCCAAGGATTCCGATTCGAGGTCGTTGAAGGCTTAAATCATCCCAAAGCTTTAGGTTTTTTTCAGGCTTGATTGTCATCAGGCGGATAAAGGCCATTCTTCGATTGAAGGGATAGACAACCAATGACCATAAAAAAGAAATCGGGCTATCAATATAGGTTAGCTGCCAATGGCTTCTAAGGTTTAGCACCTCGATACCATTTAGGCCGATGGGAATTTCGCCCTGCCATTCAAAGCCTTCTTTGTTGGGGTGGGCCAAGAAAAGCAGNCCNGTGTCATCGCGGTAGTCATCCTGCCCCAACATGTCTGAAAAACTTAATCGGGCTTGGGCTGCTCCCTGNAGGTGATCNGTTTTTGCTGCCGTTAAATTCAGTAGGCGCGAATTGGAAAAGCTAAACTCNCCATCNTTAAAGACCATAAGGCTTTGATACTGGCCTTCAATGCTTTTATCGGGCGGGTATTGGTTGAGGTCGGTTAGAAACAAAAAATCAAGCCCAGCGGTTTGTGCGGCATCGATGATTTCCAAGGTGGTCGACGACCCGTGGCTGATGCTGGAGTGGACGTTCACCACACCTTTATAGTCATAGTATAAAGGCGTTTTTGGTGCGGTGAGTGTTTCGGGAATAATATGTAAATCGATTTGGCTTAGGATTAAGCCGTAGCCAAAAAACACAAGCAAGAATGTGATCCCGAAGGCGGTTCGTTTCATCGTAGTTGCACTTTAGCAAACTCGAAACGTCGATCAAGCTCCTGGCGCTCAAGAACGTCAAAGCCGCGTTCTTGCATCCATTTTGGGTAGGCCTCGTAGGTTTTTCGGATCAAAACGAATGTGTTTGTTTTAGGCATTGACCCATCCATCCGGTCATATTCGTCATGTCGATTCATGCCGCGCAGTTTATAAACCNGGTGTCGTCGNTCAAAGGATAGCTTTGAAGCCATTTGGTAGGTGCGGGCNAAAACGGGGCCCTGCTGTGGCCAGTTCTCAAGAATTTGGTCGTACTTGTGAAACTCGGCTGTTTTTAGTTTTGATTTCGGATCCGGTAGAAAGCGAAATTGGACTTCGGCAAGCACTAGGATGAGCGCCAATCCCCAGATAACAGCACTGGCTTTGGCCCAACGGTACTTTGTGCTTCCCCAAAGCGCCAAAACTAANAGGGGTAGGTGTGCGGTGACGGGCCAATTGGCTTCGGTGTTCCCTTTGAAAGACGTCAAAAAGAAGAAGACGATTGGACCCAANGAAAAGATGATCAGCCACGCCGGAGCTTTGCGCTTTATNGACATCCAGGCGGCGAACAGCACGGTTGGAAANGCAATGGCNGCCTGTCCAAGTAAATATTCGACCGTCCATGNCACTTCATAGGTGGGCTCGCCCAGGCCGTGNTCTAACTGAAACCGAAAAGAGGCCCAGTCGTTTTGTAGGTTCCAAAGCCAGACAGGAAAAGATCCAACCAAGAAGCCAACAAAACCCAAAAGGATCCAGGGTAGGGACTTCAATGTGAGTTTACGATGAAACGCCAGGGCCAGTAGTCCAATGGGTAAGAAGATGGCCGTGACATATTTTCCGATAAACCCGAATCCAAGAACCAGTCCAAGAAGAACAAGAAGANCGGGTTTTTCGGTGGTGAGATATCGATGGANGACCCAAATTCCAAGTGTCCAAAAGAAGATCATAGGAAGGTCTGGGGTCACAATTAAAGATCCGGGCCCGACAATAGGGGATAGGCAGGCAAGGATAAGAAACCAACGGAGTTTGCTTGAATCAAAATAGGGCTTTAGTAAATCAACCCAGATCCACAAGGACATATGAGCCAGAATGACGGCCGGCCAACGGCTGGTGCTGGCCATATCACCTAAGNCATGTCGACCGANCCAGAACAACCATGAGACTCCCGCGGGGTGGTCATAATAGTTCCACTGTGGGTTATGGCTCCAGACCCAATAATAGGCTTCGTCGGCCGACATGGGGAGCCACGCCGATAAAGCCAGTTTTACGATAAGTGCAATCAGCCAAATTTGAGCCAGCGTCATTCAGAAGTTTGTGGAAACCTCAATTTCATTGGCTGTCCCAGGCTTCCTGGAACCCCAAGGTCTTTTCCGTTCAAGATCACACTGATCACTCCGCCGTCGGCGACGTCGACATTGACCTGGCTTTTGGCTTTGATGGTAATGACTTGATCTGGTTGAAGGTTTTGCGATCGCAGGTTGCCGCCGTCGACACGGTAATCNATCTTTACAGCATCAAAAGCTTCAATAATGACTTCTTGCGGTCGGCTAGGTACTGCTGGCGGTTTTTCGGTTTCTTTTTCAGGCAAGGTTTTAGGTGGCTCGGTTGTGGCGGCAACAGCAGGGGCTGGCGCGGCAGCCGGCGCCGCAGCAGGAGCTTCTGGTTTTTTTGCTTCAGCAACAGGGTTGGCCTGTGGCTTTGGCGCGGCAGCGGGCTCTTCCGCCTTTGGAGCTTTAGCTTGTTCTGTNGNNGTNGTCTCTTCGGTTTTTGCTTCTACCGGTTTTTCTACCGGGCCGACCTGTTCCTGTTTTTCCCCTTCGGAGGGCTTATTCGGAAGAGCTTCNATGTTTTCTGTTACAGGTGATACTTGTTTTTCTTTTTCATACTCGTCCAAGGTGCTTTTGATAGAAATAATCAGGACGACAAGTAATAGCAGGGCACCTGCGATGAGGCCTTTTTGCAGTTTTTTAGAAGACAATACCGAAGGTGCGGACTCTTGAGTTTCAGATACAGAGACTCCAGATGATTTTTGAGCGCTTAACTCTGCAGGTGTTGGGCGTGGTTGGGTGGTACCGTGTTCTTCATGGAAAATATCCATGACTTGGTTCACGTCCATTTTCAGGTAACTGGCGTAGGTTCGAACAAAGCCGCGCAAAAAAGTTTTCGCGGGCAGGCGGTTTTCATCGTTTTCTTCGATGGCGGCCAATATTTTGGGATTAATTTTTGTGGCCAAAGAAACTTCGTTCAACGATAGATTTTTTTGCTCACGCGCTTGTTTTAAGACCTGACCCGTTTGATTCATTGTTGTGCCTCTTTGATGAGATCGAGCATGCGTTGCGATTGTTTAGCATAGACGTTTTCAGGGAAGTCGTTCACCAATTCCAAAAACTTGGCTTTGGCTAAATCCCAGTTCCCAATTTTGAAGTAAGACAAGGCGCCATAGTAGCGCGGCTCGGCCGTTTGATTTTTCTGACATAGGCGAGCTGTGTGATCAAAAGATGTCGCCGCTTCTTGAAACTGCTTGAGCTCGAAAAGCGAACGGGAATAGTAGTTAAACGTCGAGCAGCTTTCGCGTCGAATTTTTAAAGACTTCTTGTAGTATTCCAGCGCTGAAGAATAATCCTTCATTGTAAAATAGGCATAACCTAAATTGGCGTAGGTCTTTTCTGGCGTGGCATAGGTCAAATCGTCCAATACCTGCTTCAGCTGTTCGATGCCTTCTTGAGCTTGTCCGTTTAAAGTTAAGATATGGCCGTAGTTGTTTCGGGCATCCGAGTAGTCGGGCTTCAATTCGAGGGCGCGGCGAACGTGTACGAGGGCGAGGTCGACTTTGTCGCGGACAAGATAGGCCAAGGCTAAATTGTTTTGAACGGCGGCATTTTCGGGGTCCAGCTTTTCGGCGGACAAGAGTTCGGCCAAGGCCTGTGGATAAAGCCCTTGGCTAAGAAGGCTGGTTCCGATTCTTAACTTCAACGTGGCCTGATGTTTCGTTTGCTTCGGGTTTTTCGAAGCACAGGAAAACAGGGTGATAAAACTAAGAAGAAGCAAAAGGCGAAACATATATAGACGCTAGCAAAAAACCGGGGCTGAGGCAAAATGTCTCGGTGATGATAGGAGGCTATTTAGGCTCTAAAAGGGCCATCAGTTCCAGGTGTCCGGTCTGTGGGAACATGTCGACAGCTTCCAACTTTTGAAGGTGAAAGTCGTTCGAAAGGGCTTCTAGGTCACGTTTCAGAGTGGCGGGATGACAGCTGATAAGNATCAGCCGTTGGGGCTTTAATCGACGAAGGTGCCGTGTTGCCAAGGGGCCAAGACCAGACCGTGGGGGATCTAAAAGAACCAGGCTTTTGTCCGCGACCTTATCTAAAGNTTTTAGGTATTCGGCCACATCCATNGNGATNAATTTGGCGTTTGGCAGTAGGGACTGCGCGACCTTTGTTGAGGCCTCGCTGAGCTCGACTCCGGTGAGCTGTTCCTGNCGGTCTTCAAATAATTGGGAAAAGTTGCCNTGNCCGCAGTAAAGGTCATAGATTTCATCANACTCACCCNNTGACCACTGGCTGGCGATCGCTTTTAGGGTCTCGTTCTGCTGCGAGTTGACCTGGGAAAAGCGATGAAGTCCCGGTTGATGCTGATCGGATTGGCTAAGGTGGACCTCTCCATCTGGTGTTCGCTGAATTTCGACTCGCTTCCGTGGACCAGATGCGTCCAGCTGTTTTAAGGCCTGATTGATTTGGGGTTCAGCGATGGCGCACTGGGAAACCGGGACCAACCGGTGAGATCCCTGAGCTGTAAAGCCCAGCTGGCCTTTTTCAGTTTGCACTTGAATTCGGTTTCGATAGTTCCACGGTGATGGGCTTTTGTGGATGGGGACATCCTGGGTCGTAAAGCGCTTAAAAGCGAACTGGAGGTCTTGCTGCTTCCAGTGAATTTGAGATTCGTAACTGAGATGCTGAAGCTGGCAGCCCCCGCATGTGCCAAATACCGGGCAAGGTGCTTCGACGCGGTCTTTAGAGGCCTCAAGTATTTGCTGAATGCGCGCTTTTAGATATCTGGGGTTCGCTTCGGTGATTTCAACAACTAAGCGGTCACCCGGTGCCGAGAACGGCACAAAAACGGTGATGCCTTCAGGGTGTCGTCCGACGCCGTTGCCATCCGGAAAGGCCAGGCGNTGGATTTCAAGTTCGAAGCTGTCGCCAATAAAAAAAGGCGTCCCGGTCCGGTCCGCCTTTTTGTTCGCATTTTTCAATGGGCTAAGCCTTATGCGTTTACAAGCTCAGTGCGCTCGAAAAACAAAGCCAATTCGCGCTCGGCACTTGCAGGGCTGTCACTACCGTGGACAGCGTTTTCACCAACGCTGTCACCATAAAGCTTACGAATGGTTCCTTCNGCAGCATCAGCNGGGTTGGTTGCNCCCANGATTTCACGGTTNTTAGTGACTGCGTTCTCGCCGTGTAGGGCCATAAGCATCACTGGACCAGAAGTCATAAAATCAACAAGCTCACCAAAGAAAGGGCGTTCTTTGTGCTCAGCGTAAAACTCTTCACATTTTGAGCGCTCAAGCTGAACAAGTTTCGCTGCAGCGATTTGTAATCCGTTTTCTTCGAANTTTGCGATGATGTTACCCATCACGTTCTTTTTTACGGCGTTTGGTTTAATGATACTGAAAGTCGTTTCGATAGCCATAGTCGGGCTCCTCAGGTTTCGTTATTTTGGATGCTCGAAAAATACTCTAAGGACCTTGGTCCAGGCAACCGCTTTATGCCCTATAAATNGTTGAACTAAAGGCCAATCCTGGGCCTTTGCGGCGCAATTAATTTCGGTGATTTAAGTTCTCCACGTAAACTATTCATAGTTGTAGGTATTTTACGAACCCGGGGTATTTTTATGTCCAAATTATTCCGCCAAATAGGAATGATGGTTTTGGCGACATCGGTCGTCCTTCCAGCTGTGGCGAAAACGAAAAAACCAGTCGTAAAGCGAAGCAAGGTCGAACACACGAAGTTTCTAACGAACCGTGAGCTAACGAAATTGCATCCTTTCGATCAGGCTCGATACCTGACAAATATGCAGCAATTGGTCGCAGCTGTTGGTGAGTACTACGAAAAGAAGTCGGCNAAGCGAAAGTCTTCGAANTCGGCCTACCTTCATCCGGCATTTGAATTTCTTTTTGGAAGTGCCGCTGTTGCTGAAGGCGAGGACCGATGTATCTACGCCGGATATAGCTCAAGATATCCCAATGGGCAGCGGGCGCGAGGGCAATGCCAGATGCCTATTTGTTCGAATCAATATAAAGCCAGCATGAGAAATCGATATCCCGTGCAGTGNACNTTCGGTCAGACCGGGAGCTGTACAAATGGAATCCCTTGTAGCTTTGAAACCTTCGGTATCTACGGGTCGACCGCAGCAGCGGGTTGTGTGCCTATGGCTCAGCGGGCGAACTCGTCCGTTTTGTGTACGGATATGGCAAGAGAACTGCGCGCCGAAAAAATTAAGATGGAAAACAGAAATCAATGGGTGACCTATGATATGTTGGCGCGGCGGGCGGCCCACTCTATGAAGATGGCGCTAGAGGATGAGGCTCAGCGTGCGGCTTTTATTAAAGANCCGTTATCTTTAAAAATTAAAGACCCCGTCAACGCNTTTNCNCCNTCGAAAAANCNTCCCGAGCCAGCTTGGGAAGTCCTTCAGCGCTATTCGGCGGATCCGCGAATTCGAGCGAATCTCAACCTGATGGCTCAGGCTGTAAAAGTAAAAGATGAAAGGGAAGGGACGGCGACAAATCCCGCTGACATACCGTCTGTGTTAACGCCCTTCCTAAACAACGATATCGCTGGTTACGACAAAGAAGATCCTTTAGAAATCTACGAAGCCTACGACACCTGTAAAAATGAGCCCATGTCGGGGGACCAAAAACTGGGCGGGGTCAGTTACACTCGGGGAGGACAGCGCGAGATCTGCCAACGCATTGTCGCGCAATACGCCAAAGTCGATGCCGACATTCTGGTTCACCGGGAAGTCGTTAGTCAGTTGCGTCCACCGGCGCCGACTCCGGCCCCTCCTCCGACTCCGGCTCCAACACCAGTTCCGAACCAAGCTGATGCAGAGCCGGTTGATCCGAATCTTCGGCAAGGAAACCGTGACAACCGGGGGGAATGTGTTGGATCGTTGTGTCCGGCGGAAGAGGGTCGATCTGCCGTTGAAGATGGTGGGCCGTTTGATGCTCGAGCTCATACCAGCGGTTGTTCCGAGTTTCACGCGGAAGGGATTAGTTTAACTACGGAGATTTCAAACCAGGTAAGCTGCGCGGCTTGTTTAGCGAAGGCNCAGTTATTTTCTCAGTCCGCCGATGAAGATGTGGGAGAAATTCGCAGTCGGATCGAAAACAATGGGGTTTCAACTAAATGGCTGGCCTTGACCAGTATCATGGCTAAGCACTGTTGGGACTTGTCGACGGTTCGGCACGTGAAAGATGTTCTTGAAAACTTAGAGGAGCTAGGTTTCTGCGGGGCAGATGTTTATGACTTCAAGCCTGAAGAGGGCTTGGATGTTGAAAAGCAAAAGCACCTTATTGCTGATTGGCAAAAAGCCGATGACGAAGAGGATCTTTATAACGTCCGCGAGTTCGAGACGGTGTTTGGAATTAACGCTCAAGCGGCCGAAGCGCTATTTTGTGAAACTTTGGATATGGAAAAGGCAGCGAAGCGGGCCTCAAAAGTAAAAGGGCGTAACGGGACGTCTGGCTATGGTATCAGCCGCGCATCCAGTCAGGTGAACGAGCTTAAGCGTTCGACGAGGATTTCACGCCGACGCCCTGGGAACGAAACGCTTCAAGATTTAAAATCTTGTATCTACGATGCCAAAAAGATCGCTACAGCCCAGGAAGAGGTCTTGCAGTGTTATTCAAGCCGTCGGGTCAGCGGAAACGTCGATCCGAGTCGTCGAAGTCAGGCCTATAGAAGTTTACGAAAAAGCCTAGCCAGCAATCAGCCGGCGGTAATTGAGCGTGGGACGGACTGCTTTATTGCGACGGCACAAGATATTGGCGGCGATCCCAGTTACGCCATGTTTGATTTGCCAGGTAAAATTTCTCGCGATCCCGCGGCCATCCAGGAAAAACGGAACCATCGCATCAAGTTCAGCTTCGAAGGCCTTACGAACGGATCTTACAGTGTTTCCCGCGGGAAATCGCCGGATCGAGTCGTTTATGCGCGCCCAAGTTGTGTTGAAGATGAAGGTGGTGAAGGCGCCTCGTCCTTTTACCGGGAGGATAGCGATTTTCAGCCAGGCCAGGGTTCAGGCGGAAGTGGGACAACCAACTAAATCTATTTTTCTAGTCGAAGGCTGTGACATTTTTGTGGTCCACACCGTATAGTGAGGGACCACAAGGAGCTCACAAATGTCAGATGTTCACAGCCAAGTCCAAGACTATTACGGTAAGCAACTTAAGACGTCAGCCGACCTAAAAACAGACGCCTGTAAAACGACAACCAGCTACACCACCGATATTAAAAAAATCATCGGTCAGATCCATGACGAGGTCGTCAGTAAGTACTATGGCTGTGGGTTGACCATTCCCGATGCACTAGCGGGGTTGAAGGTGCTTGATCTTGGCAGCGGTTCTGGTCGTGACTGTTATATTTTATCGAAGCTTGTTGGCCAACAGGGCTCGGTCATCGGTGTGGACATGACTGACGAGCAGCTAGCCGTAGCGAACCGTCATGTCGATTATCACACGGAAAAGTTTGGATACGAAAAACCCAACGTACAGTTTTTAAAGGGCAATATCGATCATCTGGAAAATCTAAATATCGCGGATCAAAGTTTGGATCTGATTGTTTCAAACTGTGTGATCAATCTGGCAGAAAACAAACAGGGTATTTTAAATCAAGCCTTTCGGATGCTGAAAGAAGGCGGTGAAATGTACTTTAGCGACGTCTATGCCAGTCGTCGTGTTCCCGCCAATTTGCAAAAAGATCCTGTGCTTCTTGGTGAATGCCTTGGTGGTGCTCTTTACTGGAATGACTTTTTGGATATGGCGAAGAAGGCCGGGTTCAACGATCCTCGCATGGTCGAGGGCCGGGTTCTAGGAATTGAAAATGCGGACATCGAAGCGAAGACTCAAGGGATCACTTTTTATTCGATCACCTATCGATTGATGAAGATTTCTAACCTGGAACACGCCTGTGAAGACTACGGCCAGGCAGTAAAATACAATGGGACCATCACTGATATGGGATCGCCAAATGTGTTTACGCTGGATGATCACCATGTTTTTGAGGCGGGTCGTATCTATCCTGTGTGTGGAAACAGTTATCGGATGTTGAATGAAACAAGGTATCGCGAACACTTTACCTTTTACGGAGACTTTGAAACCCATTTTGGGTTGTTTGAAGGTTGTGGCCAAGAGCCAGCCATGGCTGAAGCATCCAGTGACAGTTCAGAGGCTGCCTCATGTTGCTAAAGCACGAACAGCAGGTTCATAAGACCTTCCAAGAGCGGGGAAAATATGTCGACCCGATCACCACAGGTAAAGGTGAGACCCGGGCCTATGTTGATTTGAAGCAGCTAAAAACCTTGTGGTTTAACACGGGGACTCTTTGTAATTTGTCTTGCGAAAACTGTTATATCGAGTCCTCGCCGGAAAACGATGAGTTGAGCTACATCTCGGCCAGTGAGGTTCAAAGCTATTTGACGGAAATTAAACAACTGAATTTAGGAACCGAGAGAATCGCTTTTACGGGCGGAGAGCCCTTTTTAAACCCGGATATGATTGAAATCCTATCTCGGGTTTTGTCAGCGGGCTACCCCGCTTTGGTTTTGACCAATGCCTACAGGATCATGAATCGTCATAAAGAGGCCTTGGTGGAACTGAATCAGGCTTATGGGGCGAACCTGTCGATCCGCGTGTCATTAGATCATTATACGTCCGAGGTTCATGAATCCGAGCGTGGGCAAAGGACATTTGCTGCGACGGTTAAAAATATCAAATGGCTGTTTGATGAGGGCTTTAATGTTTCTGTCGCTGGTCGATCTTTAACAGACGAGACTCAAGAGCAAGCCCTGGCTGGCTATCAGCGGTTGATGGATGAAAACGAGATCGGTCTAAAGCTTCAGGTCGGAAAAAATATTGTGATTTTCCCTGAAATGGATGGTCAGCGCGACGTCCCTGAGATCACCACCGACTGTTGGGGAATCTTGAGTGTTTCGCCTGACGATCAAATGTGTGCCACCGAGCGCATGATCGTTAAACGTAAAGGCCAAGACAAACCAACGGTATTGCCTTGTACTTTACTGACCTACGATCACCAGTTCGATTTAGGTACGACCTTAGCGGCCTCCGAAAAGCGGGTTCAGTTGAATCACCCTTACTGCGCCCAGTTTTGTGTTCTGGGCGGAGCCAGCTGCTCGTCGACGTCATAAAAAAAGGGAAGGCTTTCGCCTTCCCTTTTTTGTTCGTCCTAAGATCAGAGTCTCACTAGTTCTTTGTGACGATGGTGAACTCGAGATCAAAGTTGTCTTCGATGACTCGGTTTAAAGTCAGTTCTTTATACCAAGTCCCGGATCCGTAGATGAGGCCCCACTTCGTGCGGTCTAAAGTCAGCTTACCTGTGTAGGTGTTGCCTTTTTTCGTGTAATCAAAAGTCACAGGGTTGGTTTTACCAAGCATTGTGAATTCACCTTTGGCTTTGCCATCTTTAAGGCTTGTGATCTTCAATGTGGCTGTGTCATTACCTTTTTGTGCGACTTTAAAGAAGTCGTCTGACTTCATGTGGCCTTCGAAGTCATTTTTCTTTTTACCCTTTAGATCTGTTACGTTGATGGTGTTCATATCAGCAACGAAAGTTCCAGTCGTTCCGTCTTTTCCGATAGTTGCGCTTTTGAGTTTGATGGTTCCAGTGTGTGAGTCATCGCCGACTTTTTTGCGGCCGGTCCATACGATTTTAGAGGCGTCTAGGTCGACAGTTGTTGCAAAGCTTGATGCTCCAAAAAAGAGTGTCATCGTCGCTGCAAGTAGGATCGTTAAAGATTTCATGTGTGCTCCGTTGTTTAAGAAATGGGTGGCTGATAGATGGTCTCTAAAAGCCGCCACTTAGTTTAGATTTTTGATGGGTGTAGTCAAACCCTACCGGATTACAGGACAATGAATCAGAAACCTAAATAGGTGAAAATCCCGGTAAAATGGGCATAAAAAAAGCCCAGATCAAGATCTGGGCTTTTGAAATATCAGTCAGTTTTCAACTATGGACTGTTAAAACCTACAGAGCATTTTTAAGGGTGACACCCATTTCAGCAGGGCTTCGTGAAATATGGCAACCAGCGCTAGCTAGGGCTTCAAATTTCGCTTCAGCCGTTCCTTTTCCGCCAGAAATGATCGCACCAGCATGACCCATGCGTTTTCCCGGAGGCGCTGAGGCGCCAGCAATAAAGCAGGCCACAGGCTTTTTAAATTCACGCTTAATATACTCAGCGGCTTCTTCTTCAGCGTTTCCGCCAATTTCACCAATCATGATAACCGCATCGGTGTCTTTATCGGCATTGTACATCTCAAGGACATCAATAAAGTTGGTTCCGTTGACTGGATCGCCACCGATACCCACACAAGTGGACTGTCCTAGACCAACATTGGTTAGCTGCCAAACGGCTTCGTAGGTCAAAGTTCCTGAACGTGAAAGAACGCCGATACGTCCTGGTTTATGAATGTGACCAGGCATGATTCCGATTTTGCACTCGCCAGGAGTAATAACACCTGGACAGTTTGGCCCAACCAATCGCGTTTTCTTGCCTTCCATAAATCGCTTCACGCGAACCATGTCCGTTACCGGAATACCTTCGGTGATACAAATCACAAGATCCAATTCGGCATCGACGGCTTCCATGATGGCATCTGCAGCAAAGGGTGGTGGAACGTAAACAACGGAAGCATTACATCCGGTGCGCTCTTTGGCTTCTTCAACTGTGTTAAAAATAGGAAGTCCGATATGCTCGCTTCCACCTTTGCCTGGAGTCACGCCACCTACCATTTTCGTTCCATAATCGATGGCTTGCTGGCTGTGGAATGTTCCTTGTGCGCCAGTGAGGCCCTGGCAGATCACCTTCGTGTCTTTATTAATCATAATAGCCATTATTGGCCTCCTTTTGCTGCGTTCACAATTTTCTTCGCCGCATCTGTTAGATCATCAGCAGGAGTAATATCCAGTCCGCTTTCATTCAAAAGCTTTTTACCAAGTTCAACGTTGGTTCCTTCAAGACGAACAACCAATGGGACTTTTAGGCCGACTTCTTTCGAGGCCGCGATGACACCTTCAGCGATAATGTCACACTTCATGATACCACCGAAGATATTGACCAAGATCCCTTTTACGTTGGGGTCTTTCAGGATGATTTTAAAAGCGGCTGTGACCTTTTCTTTATTGGCACCACCACCAACATCTAAAAAGTTTGCCGGCTCGCCACCGTGAAGTTGAATGACGTCCAAAGTCGACATCGCAAGACCTGCTCCGTTCACCAAGCACCCGATGGTTCCATCTAGCTTAATGAAAGCAAGGTCATATTCACTGGCTTCGATTTCTGTCGGATCTTCTTCCGTTAGATCACGGTATTCAACGATTCCCGGTTGGCGATAAAGCGCGTTGGAATCGAAGTTCATCTTGGCATCCAATGGAATGACGTCACCCTGCTTGGTTGTTACCAGTGGGTTGATCTCAGCCATCGAACAGTCTTTAGCGACAAATGCGTCGTAAAGTTTAATAAAAACTTTGACCGCTTGGTTAACGTGTTTTCCTGTCATACCAATTTTGAAGGCCAGTTGGCGCGCTTGAAACGGCTGAAGACCAACACATGGATCAATATCGACCTTGTGAATCAGCTCGGGAGTTTTGTCCGCGACTTCTTCGATGTCCATTCCGCCTTCAGAGCTGGCCATCATGGCAACGCGACCGGTATCGCGATCAACCAAAGCAGCGACATAGTATTCTTTTTCAATGTCACAGCCTTGTTCGATATAGATTTTTCCGACTTCTTTACCTTCAGGACCGGTTTGGTGAGT
>NYZX01000033.1 GCA_002686065.1 Pseudobdellovibrionaceae bacterium
CTTAGCTAAAGTTCTTCTGACGACTCCGCCTCAAGCTATAATGTTCGACATGTGATGTTCTAATCGGAAACCAAACGATCGTCCAAGAATCTGGGTCTTGAATTATACCAGTGGGTCTTCGGTGTCCGTTACTACCACCAGGTGACCGGACGACTTCAGCTGCTCGGCCACCTGCATGATCTCTTGCTGAGCTTCAATCACCTTTCGCATAGGCTGAGGCCCAGACTCCTCAAACTGCTGTTTAAACCTTAGGTAGACTCGGTCAGACACACAACTTCGCAACTTGATCCATAAACTATTGTTCGCCTTCCGAAATGCCATCAGCCAGGTGTTTTCAGGCACTTTGCCCCAAAGAACTTGAAAACCTCGATCATTCACGTCGCTAAGATCTTCGAACTGAAACAAGGCCGACTTTAATGCTGCCGCAAGCTCGGGCTTCTTTTTAGCAATATCAGCAAGCAGCTTTTCCTGATGAGCCTCATCAAGTTGTCTTAAGGCCTCCAATGCGGACTTAAAACCAAATTCGGCCATCGGCTAGGACCGCCACATATATACAAGCGGCAAAGCAACAACACACCACAGGGCGACTGAAGACAGTGCCGACACCCAGAAGGGCATCCGCCCTACCAAAAAATACATCGATAGAAGGTAGGCAAAATATGGAATCAATGAAAGCATCCCAAATAAAATGGTGCTTTTCAGGTCCTCGATGGACCGTTCTTGGTGGACAACAACATGAGCCAACAAAGCAAAAGTCGGAAACAACGGCACCAAGCCCGCCACAAAGAAGAACTTCGTCTTTGAAAACAACGAAATCAGTAAAGCGATTCCGGCACCAAACAATGCTCGATAAATATTATCCATAAAAAAAGGCTATCGTTTTTTCGATAGCCTTTATAGTCGAGATTTATTTTTTATTATTCAGATCCGCTAAAGCAGCGAAAGGGTTATTGAACGCCGATTTCGGACGACCTTCACCGCGACCGCCGCGGGCACCACCTTGGCGACGAGAGTCTCCGCCTCGTCCCGGTGGCCGTTTTCCTTTTCGACCAGCACCTTTGCGAGGCCCGCCTTTGTCCCCAGCAGCACGCTTACCCTGAGACTTACCCTTAACCGCCGTCTTAGGTTTTTCCGTCAGCAGCATGGTCAAAGAAATCTGATTCTTATCAAGATCAGCCTCAAGAACCTTAACCTTAACTTGATCGCCAGGGCTAACAACCTTCTTCGGGTCGTCTACGAACTCATGAGACAGCTCAGAAATATGGACAAGGCCATCCTGATGGACGCCAATATCAACGAAGGCACCGAAGTTAGTCACATTGGTCACAATCCCTGGACAAACCATATCCTTTTGAAGGTCTTTGATTTCGTGAATATCTTCACGAAATTGAAATACCTTAAAAGGATCTCGAGGGTCTCGGCCCGGCTGAGACAGTTCTTTAACGATGTCATCAAAGGTATATTCACCAACAAGCTTGACCCACTTCTCGCGAAGNGGAGCCAACTGCGCAGCACCTTCACCCATCAATTTAGAAACAGTCACACCAAGGTCTTGCGCCATATCCTTTACAGCTTGATAACGCTCGGGGTGTACGCCCGTCTTATCCAACGGACTTTTGCTAGTAAGTACACGAAGAAAACCAGCCGATTGCTCAAACGTTTTCGCACTAAAACGACTGACTTTTAAAAGCTGATCACGGTCATCAAACAAACCATTGGTTTTACGAAACTCGATAATGTTCTTAGCTGTCGATGGGCCAATACCAGCAACATACTGAAGCAGAGATTCTGACGCCGTATTCACATCGACGCCAACATCGTTCACGCAGCTTTCGACCACTTCATGAAGTGACTTCTTCAACGATGGCTGACTGACATCATGTTGATACTGACCGACACCGATACTTTTCGGGTCAATCTTCACAAGCTCCGCCAGTGGATCCTGTAGTCGACGAGCAATAGAAATCGCCCCACGAATGGTCAGGTCCAAATCCGGGAACTCTTCACGAGCTATATCAGAAGCCGAATACACACTGGCTCCCGACTCGTTGACCATCACAACAGGACATTCAATTTTAAGGTCTTTTAAAACTTCACGAACAAAGCTTTCCGTTTCTCGGCCAGCGGTTCCGTTACCAACAGCAATCGCCGAAATCTGTAACTGCTTGAAGACTTCTTCAAATAGTCTCTTCGCCTTGTCTTTGGCACCCTCGCCTTGGGTGTACATAACCGTATGAGAAATAAAATGCCCACTTTTATCGACCAACGCGACCTTACAGCCTGTGCGAAGCCCAGGGTCGATACCCAGAACAACTTTAGATCCGAAAGGTGAAGACATTAAGACACGACGAAGGTTTTCAGCAAAAACACCAATCGCGTGCTCATCAGCTAGGTCTTTTAAAATGCGATGAAGTTCATTGGTGATCGATGGGATCACATGCACAGTTAATGCGTGCTTAGCCGCGTTCTTTAAGAACGGCGCCACAACAGCATTATCGGTTTTCAAGCAGTGAGCCTCGAAGGCACGCAGCAAAGATTCTTCATTTGGAGTATCCAGGCTGACCTTGAGTTCACCATCTTGCCAGCCACGACGAATCGCCAAGTAGCGATGAGACGCTTTTGAAGACTGAATTTTCGTCACGTCTTCAGTAAAGTCTTTGTACATTTCAAACTTCGAATTCGCCTTAAACTTCGGCGTAGCCGATGACTTTACCTGGCCATGCTTATGGAAATCATCTCGAACCAAAGTCCTTAGGTCAGCAATGTTACTTAGTTTTTCAACGATGATATGCTGAGCCCCACGAAGCACTTCATCATAGGTCACAAACCCGGCTTCCGTGTTGATGAACTCTTTGGCCTTCACTTCTAATGCCGTGGTGTCTTGAATTTCACCCTGGCCCAGCTGCCAAATCCAGTCAGCCAAAGGACCCAGCCCTGCTTCGCGCGCCAATGTCGCTTTCGTTTTCTTTTTTCGCTTAAACGGACGATACAGCTCTTCAAGTTCGGCCAGTTCGAAGCTGGCGTTGATCTGCTTTTCAAGCTCATCGGTTAGGTTCCCCTGCTTCGCCACTTCGGTCAGAATAAAATCTTTCCGCTTAACGATTTCAGCATGGGTATCTGTTTCCTTAATCAAGTCACGAATTTGGACTTCATCAAGGTTCCCTGTTTTTTCTTTTCTGTAGCGGGCAATAAACGGGACCGTGGCCCCTTCCGCAACAAGCTCTAAGACGGCCTTGATCGAACGCTCAGAGACCCCAGGGACACGTTTTGTAAGATAGCTATGTAATTCGGGAGTAAATTCGTATTGGGACATGGGCTTATTTTGATGGCTATTTATGACGATACATGATCAGACCATGAGTCGGGTCATAGGGTGAAACCCCAACCGTCACACGGTCACCAACGACAACACGAATGTTAAATCGTCGCATTTTACCGCAAAGCTTTGCTTGAATTTCGACTTCGTTTTCTAATTTCACTTTGTAAAGTCCGCCCGCTCCTGCGTCGACAACCTTACCTTCAACCTGCGCTAAATCGTCTTTGGCCATGCAATCCTTTTCCTGATTTCCATTTTGAAAGACTATTTGTACAGATCTTCTGACCCAAAATCAATCAAACAAAGGCCAAAACAGGCGATCCTGTCAGGGATCAGACAGGCTAACAGCCCAGAATTTTTCGTTTTTTTGCAGATTCTGTCGGACTTCGACAAAAGATATCAATAAGATTGCATGGCCCAAAGGCTCAGGCCATGCCAGCTCTGAATCAGAGTTATTAGCGCTTATAGTTCGAAATCAGGTACTTAATGCCGTCCTCAAACAGCACCTCAAGACGATCATTGATATTACGTAGGATAAAGCCCCAGCCCATCGTTTTGTGACGAATTGGCGTCAGTTCTTCAAATTCCATTCGCATATTATAATCACGAACCTCTAATTTTTTGGCTCGCTGTTGAAGCAAACCCCATTTTTTCGTCAGCTGATCCAAAGCATCATCAGGAGAGATACGCGGGATCGAGATACGAGGCTTCTTTTTAGGCTCGGCCTCCACTTTTGGTTTAGGTGGAGATGCGATCATCTTTGGGTTTTTTCGTTTTGGCTTCACGCCAGAAGCTGCATCGGCCCCCTGCTGTTTTGCCTTAGCCGCCTTCTGCAAGGACTGCTTTTGAGCTTCAACGACCTCTTTTACTGGTTTCGCTGCCACAGGGCTGACGGTTGCTTTTTCTGAGGCCTTGGCGACAGGCTTAGAGACCTTCGCTGGCGCCTTTGCGGTCTTTTTCGCCACAGGCTTCGAAACCTTCTTCGCCGCCGGTTTAGAGGCTGTTTTTTTTGTCGACGCTTTAGCCACTGATTTTACCGCCTTTTTCACGATCTTCTTTTTAGTGGTCTTTTTAGCCACTTTCTTTCGTGAGGTAGACGTCTTTTTTGGGGCCTTCTTGGTCGTCTTTTTGGCGACTTTCTTAGTCACCTTTTTCTTTGTCGTTTTCTTGGCCTTGGCCATGGATTTCCCTTTCGTTACCAGCGTTGACCACGTGACAGCAGTCAGGCTAGCATCCATTTGGCGTCAACATTCCACAATTAGACTCGATGCCCAATAGATTACGTTTGGCGTCAATGCAGATTTGTTTATCACTCTTGGAATAGCAATAAAAGGACTTTTCTTTCTATGTCTAAATCTATTACCGCAGAACAACTGATTTCGACTTTACCAGAAGGGCTTCTGACCCACTTGTCTGGAGACCTAAACAGCCCCGTCCAGACCATTTCATCCCTCGAGTCATCAACGCCTCAATCGCTTTGCTTCGTTCATGGCGAAAGCTTTCTCAGTCCCGCTCTTGAAAGCCAAGCCGGCGTGCTGATTGTTCCAAATAAACTTTCTATTAGTGACAGCAAAGATAAGTGCGTGTTGACGACCCCTTCAACCCGACTGGCTTTGGCTTTGATTTCAAAACACCTGTTTCCCGTCACCGAACCAAAGCAACCTGTCGATGGTCAGCGCATTCATCCATCGGCCGTCGTCTCGGCCTCGGCCAAGCTGGGAAACAATGTTCACATCGGCCCCAATGCCACCATCGGAAACAATGTGACCATCGGGGACAACTGCTTTATCGGAGCGAACTCTGTCATCGAAACCGCTGCCCAACTAGGTCAGGACTGCCATATTCACCCCTTGGTTTTCATTGGTCACAGCTGCCAGCTTGGCGACCGTGTCGAGGTTCAGCCTCAATCCAGTATCGGGACAGAAGGCTTTGGATATGCTGATGACGCTGAATTCAACCACTACCGCATTCACCACTACGGCATTGTCGAGCTTCATGACGACGTCCATATTGGCGCNGGCGTAAACATCGACCGCGGCACCTTCGAGAATTCGGTCTTCGGAAAAGGAACAAAAGTGGACAACCATTGCCACTTTGCTCACAACTTCAAAATCGGAAAGAACGCCTATATCACGGCAGGGTTTATTTCAGCTGGGTCCGTGACCTTTGGCGATAATATCGTTGTCGGCGGTCGTACCACAGTCAACGGACACATCAACGTCACCAGCAATGTCCAGATCGGCCCCATGTCAGGCGTTGTTGGCAACGTCACCGANCCCGGCCAATACCAAGGCTTCCCCCTTCAGACGTTTGCTGAAGGACGAAAAACCATCGCCATGTTTCGACGTTTACCCGAAATGTATATGAACCTAAAAAAGGTGATGAAGAAGCTTGATATGTAGGCTTAGGACGCTTGTTGCGAACGAATCGCTAAAACGTCTTCGATATACTTCACCGAGCCAATAAACTGAATATCACGTAAGAACTCAAGTTCCTCGTCCGTTAAGTCACCGGCTGTTTCAGGGTTTTGGTCCACCTGATTCATGTATTGGATAACCCGTTGAATAACATCTTTCGAACGATGCTTTCGTTTTAAGTTCGCAGCGTAAGACTGGTACTCGGGCAATAAAGATTCGATCAAGGATAATTCGGATTCAATTCTTTGATTTAACGACTGCTGTCGTTGATCCAGTTGTAAATGCTGTCCTGGCTGCAGCCGTTGCGTTTCAATTCGGACATCATCCAGCCAACGCTTATGCAGCCGAACGAACCCCGTCAACGCACTTTTTCGCTCGACCCAAATCACTTGCTCCAGATCGGGCCGCTGAACTTTGGCCTGCTGCTTAGCCCCTCGGTATAGCTCTTCGTTATCGTTAGCAAGTGCCAGCTCGTGCGCCACCAAGACGGTGATTCCAGCACCCACTGGCGCTGATCTTAAAGCCCATTTATGCCAAGCCGATCGCTGCCCCAGCTGCGTAAAATAGCGCGTTAGTGTGGTAATAAGAGCCCCAACACCGACCTTTTTCAACAAAGCAACAGCCAGTTTAACAACAATGGCACCAGCCCCTCCGGTTGCCACTGTGGCCACTCCGCCAGGCGCCATGTCAGCCAGCTTCAAATCCGTGATCATACGCTCACGAATTCCTGTGAAACCAAATTCTTTTTCAAAGTCATCGATCGCGACTTGAAAGCCTTTTGTATGTGGCAAGTTTGCAGCATACTGCGACCTCGCTGTGACCCAGTAGTGATCTTCAGCGTCGATGCCAACAAAAGCTTTTAGTCCGCTCCAGTTGACCACAGCCCAAGCAGCCGCCGCATCCCTCAACCTCGCATCCACAAGATACTGAACAAGAGTTCGTACTTCTCGTGCAAACATATAACCTTCAGTACGGCGCTCAAATTCATAGGCGTAAACAAGGTCACTGGTGATTTCGTAGGAATGATCGATCAGATCTTGAAGTCGNGCCGTACGTTCGCGGTTTTCCTGAACCTGCTCTTGGATCTCAAGAAAATCAAATTCGTCAGCGACCGCCGACAGCGAAACCAGGTGAAGCGATAACAAGATGGCAGCAAAGACTTTCAACTTACCACCCACCTTCATAGCCAGACTCATAACTAGACTCGACACCCGTAATCCGCTGGTATTCATCTTCAAATAACTGAAGGTGATCTTTCGCAAGCTCAATTTCAGCCCGTAAGGTCGCTTCATCCATTAAAAACAGCGCATTGCCATGCTCGGCAACCATATAGACCGCGCCGACCGTGAAGGCCGTATCAACAGCAAAGGCCAGTACCCGGTAGGTACTTATAAGAAGAAACTTCACTCCAGCGCCCAGCAACTGAAAAGGCGCCTTCACCCACCGCATAACACCGCCGCTTTTTGCGACGGAAACTTGCTTCCCACTTTTTCCAGAAGGNNCTTTTTGATCTTTAACCAATTGGTTGCCCTTAATGGCTTTTAGCCCGGCCCCGATGACTGTTCGAATGGGAATGGCAATCAGTCTTCTCGCGTAGGACCAAGCCATCAAGGTTGATGCCGTAACTGGGATCGCCATATAGCCAACTTTAGCTGCCGCTTCAGAGACCTGTGAATCATAAGTCAGCGTTCGATCCATTTGATAGGCCAAACCGTAGTTGGCAATCAGAGCTTCATAGTAACCGATCATACCAAGCAGAATGGCCTTATGTCGTGTTCGGTGGAACTGGTGCTCAAGATCTAAGTCATAGATATAATCACGAGTATCTTGATAGCGTTGCTCGAACTCATCAATCGCCTGATCAAGAAGGACTTCACCATCGGCGAGCACACTTTTGTTTTCTAAAGAGTTCATCTTCTGAACAAGCTGATCCCATGGTACCTCTTCCGTCTCAGCCGACGCCGCCGAACCACTTCGAGGCTCAGCAACCACCACTTCAGAAGCGACTAGGGTAAATGCCAAGCACAACCCTAGCCCCCCTAAAACTGACCGTCTAAAAGTTATCCATCTAAGTTTCACGAACAAAGAAAAGCTCCCTTAATAGTTCCATTAGAATCGTATGCAAACGGCGTACAAGCCCAAGCCAATCAGTGGGCTCACTAAGGCTGCTAGGGACCAACTGGGACAATTTTTGTCACCAAAAGAGGAGCTTTATATACACGCCCCTAACACCTACGGAAATATTTTCGTGGTCTTGNGCTAAAACCTGATTCTNTTTCAGCTACTAACGGCCCTTTATTTGCAGGTTTTNGGGTCTAAAAGAAGTATCGACAAGACGAACTTTTACTGGAAGGCCCTTGATGTATTTGAACCGCAATACCCGTTCATTCACTTGCTTAGTCATCGTCTTGTCTACTTTTGGACTAGGTGCGAACTCGGGGTTCGCTTCGGACCAAAGCTGCGCCCAGCTATTTTCAAATCAACCGGTTAACAACCAGCCCTCGACCGAGCTAAGCGCGACNACCAAACTAAACGAGGCGCTGAGTCGCATCGGACAAACGCAAATTCCTGTCCGCCCTTTGACATCNGGCCCGGACCAGCTTCGCCTTCCCCGCGGTCGCGCCGAAAGACGGGCACGCAAAGCCGCCGCAAACGTTTTGGTTTGGACCCACCTAAGACTGGCTCACCCCTTTGTACTTGATAAGGTTTTAGCCATTTACCGCGAAGCTCTTCAAGGTGAAGAAGCCCTACTTCAACCCACAAAACAAATACGTAACATCCAAGAGCTCGCCTACAAACGCTGGGGCAACGGCCCAGCTTACCTTCCGACTGATTCGTTGAACCGATTGGTCGAGGAAGTCACGACCAAACTCAGTGATCCAAACGACCTTATCGCGCTCATTTCAAGAGAGCAAAAACAAGGGTGGCTGTTTAAACTACGCGGGAAGGCTTATACCGATATTTTAAAGCGGCACCCGGAGCTCGTCAAAAACGAACTCCGACACCTACTTTTCTTTCTCGTCCCGCGCATACATCAACATCTCGGGACCTTAAAAATCGCAGGCACCTCTGGCGATAAAGCCCAACTCGCTTTCTACTCCAACAGAGATGCTGAACCTGCCGATTTTATATTGGATAATATCCCTGCGATGTTTAATGCTTTCATGTTAGCTTTCATCACCACAGGCCTGATGACGGGCGATTTATATCTATCCGTTCCTGCTACTTTGGCATTAACGGTCTATAACGGCTTCATACGATATACGACCTGGCGGGAGGCGCCAGCCTTTATGACGGCTCGACGGGGCATNGGATGGGGNATNCTTAGGAAAGGGTGGCAGAGAGGTTCTTTCCTGAAAAAGGCACTGAATAAAGACTTCATCGCTTCTCAGCTTTCTTCCATTCAAAACCGAGTGAACCACATCCAAGAATCATTCCCCCAGTTAGAAANCCTTTCCAACCAAAGNCACACCTATATAGACATTACCTCGAACATACTGGGCGCAAGCCACTTGCTNACAGGCCTTATGTCTGANGTATCAAGAGCGACGCAGAACCTNAGCTCTAAGGTGAATACCNTAAACAAGGACTGCTCAAAGTTGATGGANCAGGGTGAAAAAAANTCGTCTAAAAAAATGGNGNCCTGTCGAACNGCTATNGACGAGACTTANCNNGAGCTTCANTCCTTAATGGATGCCACCTATTCTGCCATCCCTCANGCGGCTTATATTTCGGAAGTCCGCAAGGAAATGTCCGAATCCATGCAGACATCGAATACCACACAAGACCTACAAGGGGCATCGACCCATATCGATCAAAACCTTGAGCTCATTTCATCGCAACTAAACGCGCTACTTGAATCTTTTGAACAGACCAATGGCTTTGTTGGCGACCTCGATGCCCAACTAAGTGCAGCTCTTTTAATCGAATCTGATCGCCGCCTGCAAAAGCCTTAAGCCCCAGTTACGGTAGCCCCAATCGAATCCATTCTTGAAGCACGGCGATTTCTTCTTCGGTCAGTTGCGGAATTCCCGAGTCCAATGGCGGCATAGGCTCAAGCGGATCTTGGATCACTTCAAGCATGTAGCTTTGCTCGGGGTTTTCAAAATCAAACATTTCGCTGGCGTTTTGCATGACTGATAGCCGTGTTGAAAAGTCTAGAAAATCAACCCGGCCCGTTGGGCTGTGGCACGTCGTGCAGCGAGCGCCAAAAATGTTTAAGGCCACCGACTGATAGTTCGGCGCCAATTCGACCGGCTTCGGAGCGTCGTCCGAGGGAGGGTCATTCCTGGTAAACTGCGGAGCCCCGTTGCCGACCCACTCTTCTAGCAAAGCCAAAGACGCCCCCTCTAAAGCCGGAGCCCGCTTTGGCATACGTCCCTCACGAATCGATTCCATAATTTGGTTTAAGTCCGCCCTAACAACGCGGTAATTCGAATAAGAGCTATGACACTCAACACAGCTTGGCCCTAACACCTTCTGACTGACCTCTTCAAAGGACGGCCCCATCCCCAAAGTCTGAGCCTGAGGGTCAAGCCCAGGCTCAATGTGGTTGGGGTCGAAGAAACCGCAGCCAGACATCACCACAGCTAATAGCATCACAAAACGGTTTCCTACGAAGGCTCGCCCCAATCGCATAAACTAGTCCAAACCTCGGGCGGATTCCCCACTGATAGACTTCCAATTTTCATCAGCACGAGCCTCGTACATATCAATATCATCGTGATCGGCACGACTTAGAATCTCATCAGTGATGACTCGAGTTCCTGCTCGTTCTAGCTCGGACAGCAAACGTCGCCCAACAAAGCGGCGCAGTGGCCGGTTACCAACAAAAAAGTGAATACGATTGCGGTAGATCACATAGTGCTCAACACGAATATCGACCTTCGATCCATTGGCCATCGCCCAAGCACACCAGCCTCCATAGGTGGGCTCGTACTTATCTGGGTTTTGAAAAAACAAATCACGGTTTTGCTGAGATGAAAAAAGATAAGTCACACCTTTATAGTCTTCCTGAAACCGTGCCGTCCCGGCAGCCGGACGCTCGCCACCTTCTGGAAAAAAGCTAACAGGGTCATAGCCCTTTAACGCCAATTTCCCTTCTAAATTATATTGTGTGACGTTGCGGTCCTCAGCGGAAAAACCGGACGCCGCAAACAAAGACACAGACGCAATCAGTAATATTCTAGTGAACATAGAATCCCCCCTCGATGGTTCTATGCCTCAATACGAAACAGCCAACGAGGTTGTTGCATACTAATAACATTTTTAAAAAAATCGAAGCCCACTACGGGAGAAAGAAACTTTACGCGTCGCGCAANTCGCTAGGACCAGCCGCTCACTTCCCACCTTGCGTCGCGAATGTCACCTGCATAATGTCAGCCACTTGCTTAACAAAGGACGCCTTAGGGTCCATAACCAAGTAGCGCTTCAACTCGTGGTCACTAAACTTGTTTTTAAAATGGCGCAGGCCTTTCGAGGCATATAGAACATCGAAACGTTGATTCAGCCAAAAGCCAAACTCCAAAAGCGAACTTGGGGTGGCTCCCCAAAAGGCATTAAACCCAAAACACAGTAGCCCCTGTTTCTCGTGGACGAGTTTTTCAATGATCTTAGCAACCCCGTAATCAGCAGCAAACCGGTCCGCCTTAGCTCCTTGGACAAGGTGATCCAAGTACCATCGTCGCTGGCCATAGGGGTGTATCGATAGGAANGCNTCAAGGCGATCATCCTTGCGAACCAGGAACCATCTCTCTTGATCACTTTGTGGGTAATCGATTTTTGGTGGAGTCAACATGAACCGAATTCGCGGCAACCGTTTTGTCTTTAACCAATNCGATTCAAAACTTTGAACCTCTGCCAAGACCTCAGTTTTATCATGAACTTCGACAAAGCGAAGGTTCGACGATTCGGCCCGGTTCATCGCTCGGCGATAGTCNCGACTGGCATACCCTGCCGAANTCCACCCGTCCAAGTTAAGAAAACTCGAGACTCCGGCATAGTAGGTTCTATACCCTAAGAAGAGNTTCGCCGTTTGTTCCGAAAAGTAATAGCCACAGACTAAGCCCTTCGAACTAAACTGCTGTAAAAAATTTTGGATTAAGCGATGACGTAAAGACANGTCATCACTAAAGAACAAAGGNTCCCCAGCGACAACCACTCCGTTTTTAGCCTGGGCATAGGCAACAGCTCCATCGTCACATTCATAGATNTGAAATCCAGACTTTTGCCAAATCGCCTGAGGCGGAAACTGAAGGCCATCGTTAAAGTAACCTGACCACTGGTTGTATCTTTTACTCATAAAAATAGTCACCACTTTTAGGCGAAACTCAGAACTCGTTTAATCAGAATTTGCCAGCCCCTTTGAACAGGCTGTTGAACAGTATCTTTTCAGGCTCAAAAAAAAATTCAGTCGCTCTCGCAGTCCCAAACAAGACTGGTACAATCCACTCCCATGAGAACCTTGATTCAAACTTTACTGATCCTGCTGACGGCCAACTTTCATCTTTACGCACACTCTGAAGTCTGCCGACAAATCTTTCAAGTCTCGGGTCCACAATATAGCTCTTCGTCCGAGGCAATAAACGAACTGCTTACGTCCTTAAACCTTCAGCCATCCGACCTACACACAAGGTTCGACCGCCAGCTGCAAAGCCAGGTGATGAAACAACTAAAAGCTCTTGGTTTTGACGAACTGGCTTCATTGGCCGANCTCGCAAAAAGACTACGACATATCCCAGATAATTTCTCCGTCAGACGCTTAGAAAGCCTAGATTCTATCGGGCATNAATTCGCCTACGGAAGTCGGCTCGTCTCTGCTGCAAGCTCCCCTTTNTCCCATGNGNACCGGCTGTCACTGGCGTCCCANCTTCAGCAGCAAGATCTATACAGTTCGCTTCAACACTTATACAAGACGCGACAAAGTGAGTTACAGAACCTGGTCGAGCGACTGATCCGATTCGATGAACTTAATCAGTCCTTCCATCTGATTTTGCCGGACGGAAGCTTTTCTTACCAATCAGCCCCAATGCACACAATGGTCGATATCTTAGAAAAAATGGACGCCTATGGGGTCTTCGACATCTACCTTCCGAATTTCAAATGGACCGCTTTAGCAAAACAGTTCAGCCAAGCGATTCGAAAAACACGAGCCGACCACTACCAGGGGCGAAACCAGCAGCTCAAGCAACTGACCTTACTAGAAGCTAAGGGAACCTTTGTTGGCGTGGGAAGCGAAGCCACTGCCATCCCGCTTGATCGCGTGATTTCCTCTCGCCGCTTCTTGGCTGGAAATGCCGGCGCAGGGCTTTGGGCACCAAGCTCAGCCGTGGGCCACTTCACCAAAGAAACATCATTTTTCCCCATTGAAGCGCTATACGGGCCGGGAGCTTCAAGAAAAATTTTTTGGGTTCTAAACGATCATAAACGCCACCAAAGTGTGGAAGGCGTGCCTCTTCGGTCTGGGTGGGGAAACGCCGACCTGACTCAAATGAGGGTCGTGGTCAACTATGCCAAAGACGACCAGGGGCGTGATCGCCCAGTCACTCTAGAAACCCTTGTTCCCAGCCCAGACCCTGATATCGGTGCGATCCCCTTCTTTTTTAAAAACATCAACGACGAATGGGTTCCCCAAACGATGTTCACATTCCCAGGAAACATCGACGTCCCCGTCGAAACGGCCTGCTTTCGATGTCACGCTAAACAGTCTAACCCTGCCCAACTAAGCCCCGTACCAGGCAAGGTGTTTTCCTACGATAGCGAGCGACTCAAAGCTCGAGGTGGCTACAACCCAGAAATTGTCGATGCGGTCCTGCAGTTTTTGGAAAAGCCTTTCTGACTCACACCACGTTTAAGCAAAAAAAAAGAGAGTCCAAAGGACTCTCTTTTCAAGTTTGCGATTAAAAAATCAGATCTTGCTTACACGATCAACGGAGCAAGAATCAATGCAACGATAGACATCAACTTAATTAGGATGTTCATCGCTGGACCAGTTGTATCTTTGAACGGGTCACCAACTGTATCACCGATAACAGCAGCGGCGTGGGCGTCTCCACCCTTTTTCTCGCCATCAACTTGTCCCTGCTCGATGTACTTCTTCGCGTTATCCCAGCTTCCACCAGCGTTTGACATCAACAAGGCCAATGTCACACCGGTCACCAAAGAACCTGCTAGCATTCCTCCTAAGGCTTCAGCGCCAAGGATGTAGCCAACAAGAACCGGCGAAATAACAGCCACAAGACCAGGAAGTACCATTTCTTTCAAAGCCGCATTTGTAGAAATCTCTACGCAACGAGCTGTGTCTGGCTTACCAGTTCCTTGAAGAAGGCCTGGGATTTCACGGAACTGACGACGAATTTCATCAACCATTTCAGCAGCCGCTTTACCCACAGAAGTCATTGTCATTGCCGCAGCAATCAAAACAACCATGGCACCTAAGAACAGACCCATAACAACGTTCGGGTTGGTGATATCCATAACAATGTCCCCACCCGAGGCAGCAAGGATGGCTTGCTTGTAGGATACGAACAAGGCCAAAGCTGTTAGAGCCGCAGAACCAATGGCAAAACCTTTACCAATCGCAGCTGTCGTGTTCCCGATCGCGTCAAGACCGTCAGTGATCTTACGAACTTCAGGGCCTAGCTCAGCCATTTCAGAAATACCACCGGCGTTATCAGCAACAGGGCCGTAAGCATCGATCGTCATCGTCACACCAACAGTCGCAAGCATTCCAACCGCAGCCATGGCGATCCCGTACAAACCAGCGTTCGAGTACGCAAAGTAGATACCAAGAACGATGAAGAAAAGTGGAAGCGCACAAGACTCAAGACCAACAGCGATACCAGAAATGATATTGGTCGCAGGACCCGTTTTAGAAGCTTGAGCCACACGGAAGACAGGGCCTTTAGCCGTGTAGTATTCGGTCGCTAAACCAATAGCGATACCAGCCACAGAACCAGCAACGATCGCGATGAACAGGCCAGAACCCGCACCAACAAAGTTACAAGCACCGTAGGCAAATGCTGCAAAAATCAAAGCGGCTGTGTACTCAGAACCCGATAGGGCTTTTGCTGGATCCATGTTCTTAAAAAGGTTCATTCCAAGAATACCGATAACAGAAGCAACAAGACCCAATACGCTTAGAAGAAGTGGAAGAATCATCAAGCTTGAACGAGTCGCTTCACCAAACAGATCCGAGATATCGACAGTGCTCATCGTGGCTGCAATTGTGATCGAAGCGACCATCGCACCAACGTATGATTCGAAAATATCCGCACCCATTCCAGCTACGTCACCGACGTTATCACCAACGTTATCAGCAATCACACCAGGGTTACGAGGATCATCTTCTGGAATACCAGCCTCAACCTTACCAACAAGGTCAGAACCCACATCCGCTGCTTTTGTAAAGATACCGCCACCGATACGAGCAAAAAGCGCGATCGACGAAGCACCCATAGAAAACCCAGAGATAATGCTAACAGCAGCAATGTCTTGCCCCTGAACATATAGATAGAAAAGCGACCCAAGGCCGATTAGCCCCAATGAAGCCACAGAAAGCCCCATCACAGCACCACCGTTGAAGGCGACCATAAGGGCAGCGCCGACACCTTTGTCTTTTGCTGCAGCAGCTGTACGAACGTTTCCTTTCGTCGCTGCTTTCATTCCAATAAATCCAGCCAATGCAGAAGCAAATGCACCTGCCACGAAGGCGATAGCTGTATTTGCGCCAAAAGCGAAGGCCAATACGCCTGTCACGATAATGACGAATACGCTTAAAATACGGTACTCAGCCTTTAAGAAAGTCATCGCTCCTAGATGAATTTCCTCTCCGATTGCCGTCATTCTTTCGTTGCCCGTCGACTGCTTAACAACCATGCCATAAATAATGGCAGCAATCACGAGGCCGACGACTCCAATAATCGGAGCCAGTAGTCCTAGTTCCATTCGGTGCTCTCCTTGAGTTGAAAAAATTTGAAGTAAACTGTTCATAGATTTGCCCATGCTTGTCAACGAAATTCAAGTGGTTAAATGGACTCGAGATTAGAACTTTTCTAATAAATCCCACTGGATGCTGCGCTTTCCAACCGATGGCAGAATTCAAGCTTCTGTTCTGGACGCCAGCGCAAAAACCAAATATGTAGAGGGTCTACAAGTTGAGGTTCTCATGTTCAGTTACGAAGTCTATCGCGTCGTTCACTTTTCAGGTTTGTTTGCACTAGTTCTGGCATTAGGTGCCATCACCCTCCATATCATCCAGGGTGGAACTAAGCAGGATTTCAAAGCGAAAAAGCTTGTTATGGCAACTCATGGAACAGGTTTACTTATTAGCCTCGTCGGTGGCTTTGGGCTACTGGCTCGGCTTGGCCTAACTGGTGGTCTGCCTGGCTGGGTCTACCTAAAGCTTGCGATCTGGTTAGGCTTAGGAATGAGCCCCATCCTATTATATAAAAGACCTCAAACGGCAAAGGCCGTTTGGTTTATTCTTATTGTGCTGTTTATTTCAGCAGCTTACACAGCGCGATATAAACCCTTCTAAGATCGCCGATCTCAAGTCGCCCCACACTTTTTTGTGGGGCCAAAATATGTCACCTATTTGAACCTATTTTCAAATAAGCCCATTAAGTGTGGTCGCCCCCCTTCTGTAAAAGTTAGAAGCCAGACTGGGAAATAGATAAGACATCTTTGGGGGAATCAATGACAGCTCGGTCATACGTAGTAGGTTTCGCGCTAGCGATGAGTGTTTCTGGTTGTGGCGGTTCAGACAGCCCTTCGGAAAGCAGCGACGAGTTGAATCCGAATTCGATTTCCATCGAACAATTTATGGAGCTTGCTCGCTCCTCTGAAGTGAGCTGCGAATCCAGCGACGCTTGCCCTCCTGCCCTTGCGCAGCTTTATATCAACAAAGGGTTCTGCACAGCCTGGATGATCGACGATCAAACGATGGTGACAAACAGTCACTGCGTTGAGGACTTAGCCCCGGGACAGTCTTGCAAAGACGTCGGGTTGTTTAACTTTCCTGCTACCCAGGGGTACCCACGACAAATCGTTGGCTGCAAAACCATTCTTGAAAAGTCCGAACTAACAGACAACCTGGCAGAGACGCCTGATTACGCATTTGTGGAGCTGGAACAAGCGGTGGATCGTCCAGCCTTAGTGGCTCGCCGGATGCCCGTCGTTGACGGTGCCATGGTGTATTCGACATCCATCGACCCATTGGTTTTAGTCAACGAAGACCAAGAGGTCATTAAGCTTGCCGGCCATGCGAAGGTAAAGTCCTGTCAGGCGAAACAGTTCAGCTATTTCACGCGTTTTCATAATCTTCCACACCACCACGCTCAAATGGCATCTGATTGCTCGGACAATGTCGGCACGATTCAAGGAAATTCAGGCTCTCCGCTTTTCAATGAAGCCGGCGAAGTTATATCGGTGGTGGCCTGGGGAACAGCTCACGAGTCCCATCTGCGCGCAGCGATGGCACAAACAAAGGGCTTAGACTTCGAAGAAGAGATCCGTCCCTTTACAGGGTTTTCAAGTTTTGCGTGCCTACAAACACCTCAGGTCGACAAGTACTTCGGCCCCAAACTTGAAAGCTGCGAAGAGGATGTCTACCTCAGCGACGAGCTTCTTGTTTTATCAAGCTTTCGCCGAACCTATCTCGACGAGCTAGAGACCTTCGAGTCTGGTTTTCTGTCTTCCATCAAACCATCATTGGTTCTGCATGAACTGCCTGAAGATGCCGACAAGCTCGAGTTCTCAGTGACCCTGGCCTGCCTAAAGGCACCAACTACCTACAGCTCAGATGTTCGCCCAGCCGATCAAGGGCGAGGCCTAACAAGGTACACTGGCCATCAACGTCTAAAAAACTATACCGGAACAGGAAAGACAGCTTTAAACCGCTACTTTCAACTTAAAATAGAAGCCTATGAAACGGCCGCACCGACATTTGATTTTGACTTTAGTCTTCGCGGTGATTGGGTCCCTAGAGACGAACATCGTGCTGGAGCCATCGCTTTTCAGCCTGTCAACTTACCTGCGTGTGAGGTTTACCAACCTGGCGCCTACGAGCTGTCACTGACACCCAGCTCATCCGATCCATTTTAAAGGTGGCGTTCCATCAAAGCGCAGGGGCCTGATCTAACCAACGGGGTAATTCAGGTACTTGCACTCGATCGGGCCATTGTAAACGGGATAACGAGCCTGGCTTTTCAGCCGCAAGGATTTGGAAAGCTCAGGGTGACCTGACAATAGCCATAGGTTTGAATCCTTGAAGCTGTCTTTAACCCAGCGACCAAAGTCAGCAAACACCGGCTTTAGTTTTTCAACTTGCTCGAGTCGCTCACCATAGGGCGGATTTGTTACGATGACAGCGTCTTGCCAAACCTGCTTTACCTGACGAAAATCTTTGGCGATCCATTGAATCTTGTCTGCCACACCAGCACGCTTCGCATTCGCCTTGGCAATCTCAATCATTTCAGGATCACGATCGATACCAACCACACCCAAATTTTCATGACGCTCAATCACCGCCATATGATGAGGTTTTACCTTTGGCAGCTCAAGATGCTTATAAGTTTGAAAAGCAAACAACGTATCCAAAGAATGGTTCGGCTCGCCACTGACCATGCGTAAGGCTTCAATTAAAATCGTTCCCGATCCACAAAAGGGGTCCACCAGGTTTTGCGTGTTCTGCCAACCGGCTAGCATCAGTAAGCCGGCCGCTAAGTTTTCCCGCAGTGGGGCCTCGCCGGCCTCCGTACGATAGCCACGATGGCTTAACGTCATTCCCGTTAAATCTAAAGCCACCGAAATCTTTTCGTTATTTAAACGAATCAATATCGCCAAGTCAGGTTGATCGCGGTCAACATCAGGCCGACGGCCATACTTTTCACGAAACTGATCAACGATCGCATCTTTGACTTTTAAGCCGACAATCCGAGTATCACGAAAAATTTTTGATTTCCCTTTCACAATCACCCTTAAGGACTGGGAGGGATCGATGAACTTGGTGAAGTCTTGCTTCTTAGAAAGATTGAAATAGACGTCGTCTGTATTGTAGGCCGAAAACTCAAGCACTGGCTTTAAAAAGCGTGAGGCTGTTCGGCACCAGTAATGAAGGTTCTGAAGAACTTCCCAGTTAGCGTCGAATTCGACTTGAGACCGTCGGATATTTTTTACTTTGGCTCCGTGCTGATTCAATTCACCAGCCAAAGCATTTTCAAGTCCACTGGGACTCAAGGCGATAAAACGTGGCATTAGGACTCGCTTGGCGTCTCGGCAGCTTTCTTTTGTTCTTCTTGTAATTCTTTACGGATTTTTTCGTGCAGTAATCGAACATTGATCGTTCGATAGGGCCCAGGGATTTCGTCCAACACACGAAGGTCGGATTCATCCACACCGCCGTGGTAAAGTCGTTGGTCCACCCGCTGATCTAGGTCCGTATCGGCAAGGCTGGGCAGTGAAACGCTAAAGGTCATCAAAGCAGCTGAAACTATAAAGGCGTATTTTCGATTCATAACTCTATCCTAGCGAATCAGCTGTCGCAGGTCCAGTGACGGTTCTGACGATGTTGAGCCATCGGTATCTGGGCACGAACCTCGCCGATCTTACCCTGGTCCAGCTCAACAAGCCCTCCTGCGAAATCCTGGCCTAGAAGATCCATCAACAAACGCCCCCAAGGGTCATAGGCCACACTGTGACCATAGGATTGTCGCGTTTTCGACGCATACAGGCTTTGATGCTGTCCCGCCTGCGCCGCCGCGACAACAAAGCACTGCGACTCAATGGCTCTTGCTCGAAGCAGCGTGTGCCAATGAGCCTCGCCCGTCGTCTGCAAAAACGCCGAAGGAACAAGAATCAAGTCAGCCCCGCGCTTAGCGTACCCCGAATACAGCTCGGCAAACCGCAGGTCGTAACAGATGCTAAATGCAATATTCCACCCTTTATAGGATTTCACCGAAGACCTGTGTCCTTGACGATAATACAAGGACTCTTGCAGCTTCTTTCCAGCGACCTCGACGTCAAAAAGGTGGATCTTTCGGTAGACCACCTCCAATGGAACACTCGGCTGCAGCCATACAGTCGCATTGTAAACATGGTCATTTTCACGCAAAGGCATACCACCAAGGTGGATCGCCGCCCCCGTGGCATCACTATAGGCTTGCAGCTCTTTAAAGACGGGATGATCAAGACTGATCGCAGCTTCCGGCAGCTGTCCGTTAAGTTGCAGGTACAAGCAGTTTTCAGGAAACGAAATCAAATCGGGCTTTGCCGATTTGGCGAGCTCAAGATGAAGAAAAATTTGATCACAACAGGCCTCGATGTGATCAACCGAGCACATCTGAGCGACGTAGACGCGAAGTGGGTTTTGAGCCGTCATTCGATCAGGCTGTCGCTGGATGCGGCATTTTCCGTCGCAGGCTGAGGACGCAGAATCATGGCCTGAGCCACACTTCGACACTGCCAGCTGGCGTCCTCTAGATTGGACTTGATGTTATCAACGAAGCGGTCACAGTTTTCTGGACGTTGGCCAGTGCCAACAACTCGGTCGCTTCCCGATTTTGTGTAAAAGGCACGGCAATTTGAAGTTTCATCCGCCACTTCAACACGAATAGACCTGACCTGACCGTGGTTCTTACAAAGTACGAACTTACTAGGTTGGGAGCTAGCTACGTCCGTTGCCCCAAAAGCCGTCGAAATAGCCAGTGATAAAATAAAAAAAGCCATGACTTGCATCATGGCTTTGAGACTAACAAATACATTTTTGTAAGACAAATTCACCCCTACTTAGAGGCAGCCTTTTTTGTCGTCTTTTTCTTTGCCGTCGCTTTCGCCGCTGAAACTAACTTGACGTTAGAATAGTCGATGAAGCGTTCGCGCTCGATTTTGCCTTCTTGCTGGTCATACTTGGTTTGCAAACCATAACCTTGAACACGAACACGTAGACGTGTGTGGTCTAGATCAAGAACAGCACCTTTGTGGCCCTTGTTTGCACCAGCAATAACTTGGACTGTGTCGCCTTTTTTAATAGTTAACTTAGCCATTATTGAGCCACCTTTTTGATCCCAAGCTTGCGGCGAATACGGTTTTTCACGCGTAGAGCTTGGCTAGAAAGAACGTCATCTGGTTGACGAAGAATAAACGGGTCAAACCCACCCTTGTGTTCCATCGTACGAATCGTGCTCGCTGCAAGTTTCAGGCTGATAGACTCACCAAGAGATTGGCTAAACACCTTTTTTTGTTGAATATTTGGGTGTGCCGTCGACTTTGTCTTAATGTTCGAGTGGCTCACTAGATTTTTTACGACAGGGCCTTTTCCTGTCAGTTCGCAACGAGGCATGAATGTCTCCTTCGAAATTCGAAAAATAACGTATAGGGCAAGAATACCCTTGTTGGCAACCGAAAACTAAGATATACGAGGAGTCTGTTTATTTTTGACGTTTCGTATTTTGTCGTTTCGTATTTTCACATTTGGAGAAGACTGACATGTTGAAAAAAGGCCGAAGATCTAAATTCCGTCCCGAGTTTCCTGGCGACTTCAAGTTTGACTATAAGGATCCTCAGACTCTTTATCGCTTTATTATGGAAGGCGGAAAGATTATTCCTTCTCGCATCAGCAAACTAAGCCACACTCAACAAAAACGAGTTAATGACGCTATCAAAAAGGCGCGTAACCTGGCTCTATTGCCTCTGGGAACTCATGCATATGACACTTTCCAGCGCCCAGAAGCCATTTCGCCAAAGCCTTTCGAGCTAGACTAAGCTGCTGGCAGCGTAAAATTCAGTCCACCTTAGGGTTGGATCAATGAAGAGGACCTCATGGTCCTCTTTTTTTTGCTCTATCGAGCCTCAAAATTCCACCAGGTTCCCCCTAAGGGACCTTTCTTTGCCCCATATAAGCCCGGACTAAACCGACCAAAGTGGCCAGAACCATGGCCATATACATCCACTCTGAGCCCCGATGAAAAACTTGCGAGGGCACACCAAGCACGGACACCTGGGAAAAATTTTCATGCCCCCAGTACCAGACCCGGGTCAGCAGCATCGGCAGACTAAAAATAAAGGTCAGCAAAAAGGCCGACCAAAAAACCGCCCCACGCTGCCTGCGCTGAACCCACAAGATGGTAAACCCCAATACCCAAAAACCTGATCCAGCCAAAATGGCGGCCAGCTGACGGGGCTCAAAATAGCGAAAACATAGGATGGCCCAACAGGCAGCTGCTACNTGGGCCGCAAAGAAGGCGAGGTATTTGGATGGNTTCGTTGTCCGAATCATTGGACCTCCGNTATTCGATCGTCCACGAATTTAGACAGACTTCCAACAAGGAGCAAGCCACGACCCTGCATATTCGATTAGACGTCTAAACTATNTAATTTAGNTTTGGCACTCCACTTGCTTAGTGATCTAGACAAAAGAACAGGACGCAAAGGAGCTGACCGATGACTTTAAAAAAACGGATGCAATTGTTTTGGACGGAACTAAAGGGTTTTGGAATCCAGATTGAAAAAGCACTATCTGGCCCCTATGCCATCAACGGACGACTGGTCGCCAACCAGCCCTTGCCTCGAGAAATGCAAGATCGCCTACTAAAAGATGACCACACCTGGGTTCAAGATCCCTACGTGATGGACAACTATAACTATATCAAGGGCATGCTTTATTGATAGTTTCGGCAATTGACCGAAAGTAGTAACAGCCTCCAGGCCTCATCACGAGGCATCCCCTCTTGCCCTGGAAGGCTTTGTAGCATGCGCTCTTGAAACTTGGCGTAGGACTGGTCCGAAAACACCTGGGTCGCCTGATCTTTTAACCGGCAAAAAACGTTGAGGTCTGCCGGCGAAAGCCACCCCAGCTTTTCGTGGTAAGTCTCGGGAGGCTTTGCCCCCCAGGCCAGTCGAACTAAAAGCTCAAGGCTGTCCCACACGGCCGATTTATAAGCTTTGATCTGGCTTAGTTTTGTTTTGCACTCTAACGACACGCGCTCGACATCGAAGGTCATTAGCTTCAGCTTTCGAAAAAACTCAAGACAGCCACCCGGCGAATTGTTTTGCCGACAATAATCAAAAAGTCGGTCGTACTGGGTTTCTTTTGCCAATTGTGAGTTTTTCGTCTTCGATTGAGAAAACAGAAATTTATCTTGAGCCTCTTTAAATGCCGAGGTCTGAACATCACAAACCGAGATCGGTGGCTCTGAAAAAATCACGAAGGCCGTCCCTGCAGCCAGTATCAAGAACACCAGAAGCGGCTTGGGGATACGACCTATTAACTGATCAAGCATTGTTACCGAACAAGTCGCCCACAGCTAGGGTGCTTCGTGGGACTAACAGGGTTACTGGCTTTGCCTTTACTGCGGCTGTTTTTCTGCAACCAAACAGCACGATCCTTCGGACAAAAGTAGATCAGGTACTTATCAAGGCTGAACACCTGAGCAACTTGAACCAATTGGGCAAAGGCATCTTTTAAATTTTGGCGACGCTGATCCCCCTCACTAAGCTGAGTCAGTTCAAGGTGGGCCTCCGCAGCATTTAAAATTCGCTCAAGATGAGGCTTCTGTTGTTTGGCCAGGTTGATTTTAGCTTGAGCCTTATCGATGGCCTGAAGAAGGCCTTTCGTTTTAACAACAATTTTATTTTCGTCTTTCTCAACACAAGCCGTGTGAAGTTCGTCGGTGGCAGCCAGGACGCGATTGAGCTCGACACTAAGGACTTCGGCCAACTTTATTTTAGGTCGGCGGGCCACTGCGTGCACAGTACAGCTTAGAAGAAATAGGACGCAGATGATTCTCTTCATCTGACTATCATCGACCCTGCGGCCTCAGGTTTCAAGCCGTGGGGAAATAAAAAAAGGCTAGCCGAAGCTAGCCTTTTTTCCAGATCCAATAAGTTGGACTGAATTAGAACATCCAAGTTCCAGTTACAACTAGGTCGTAACGATCTTCAGCGTCAGATCCGAAAACGTCTCCTGGTTGGAAGAAACCAAGAATCGCTTGAATTTGGAAGTCTTCGTCNTACTTGTGAGTCGCAACCAAATCGATTTCTGAACCTAGGTCGTCTTCGCCAGTTGAAGTCACACCAGTACGTCCGTTGATAGAAGAAGTGTCAACAACGTAGTAGTTGTCGTCTTTTTCAGTCTTAGTGAACATGTGGTAGTGAAGACCAAGCTGTAGGCTGTCAGATGGCTTCAATTCGTAACCCAAAGACATCCAAGTCAAGTTACCGAATGCTAGAATATCTAACAAACCAGCGTTNGCGTGAGTGTTGTAGAAGAAAGAGTCATAAGTCTCGTTGTCTGATCCAGAAGTACCAGAATCNACGTGGTAACGAACATAAGCGCGAGAGTNCATGAAAGACTCAAAGTTGAATCCAACTTCAGCGTCGATCATGTTTCCATCTGTGTCGCTTCCAGTTCCGCTAACACGAGTCTCACCAGAATGAGTTTCGTATGAAACGCTGTAATCAACCAAAGAAACAACACCACCCAAAGTCAAACCAAGACGAAGGCTGTCAGCACCAGTAGTTGCTGTTCCAGCAGCACCGTTTTGGTAGCTAGATTGGATCGCGTGAACGTGAACGTCTTTAATAACGTCTGGAAGGTTTTTGATGTCAGCGCTAAGAACGTAGATGTTCCACTCTGTGTCTGTTTTAACATCGTCAGAACCATCGCTGTTTTGATCGAAACCAAGATCTGAAAGCTTAAGTCCAGTCAGGTTCAAAGAAGCAAAGTCAGCGTCATAAGCTAGAGATCCACCGTCCCAGCTGTAAGGAACCTGTTGCCAGTCATCTTGACCAAGAACAAGACCGTTACCATCTTCAACAACCATACGACCGAATTTAGCCATTAGGCCATCAGCGATCATCCAAGAACCGTAAGCTTGGTAAGCAAGAACTTGGTTTTCAGTGTTGTTGCCGTCGAAACGACCTGGGTTTTCGCTGTTAGCGATATCGTTGCCCCAAACTGATTGCTGTAGAAGCTCAAGGTAGGCAGCGAATTTTTCGTTGGCACGGTAGTTCACACCAACTAGGAAACGTTGTTCCCAAAAACTTCCTGATCCTTGATCTTCGGTGAAGTCAGCTTGGTTTGCGTAGTTGTAACGCGCACGGAACTCACCGCTGTGATCGATTTCAGCGTCAGCTGCAAATGCGGGAGCCGCACATGCAACGGAACACGCCATCGCTAGTAGTTGCTTTTTCATGGAATTCTCCTTGTTGTTTTCTTTAGTTGTTAAACTCAAAAATGTTGTCTCTAGTTGCCTAGTCTCTGCTGTTGTACCGCTCGTCCCATTAAACAAACTGTAAAATTTACAGCCCGACTTATGGGTCACAACGCGTATGGTTAACTCTAAAAACCCCTAATCCCCCGTGGCAACTCAAATTTACCAAGTTAACGCTTCTTGTTAGCACTAAAGTCGCTGTAATAACTGGACTTTTGGACTTGCCTTTGACCTCAGTTGACATTAAAACCTAGCCCTTGTGTTCAGCTAAGGCGCCCCGCGCATGAGGGTTACAGACCAAATGGTCGTAGGCGGCAATGCCCCTATCCCGATGAACGCAGTTGTTTGAAAAGATAGATACTCCGTGTCGGGGAGTGGCGCAGTTTGGTAGCGCACCTGGTTTGGGACCAGGGGGTCGCAGGTTCGAATCCTGTCTCCCCGACCATTTTAGAACCTCTAGAATGGAAAAATACCCTAAATATCCCAAGGAGTTATCAATGCGAGTAATTCCGCTACCTCTAAGAGGTGGTTCTGGGAAGAACCAATCTATTAAGGGTTATCAAATTAAATATAAAGAACTCGATGGATTATCGTTTATTAATCCGTCAGTCGGACATGACATGATCGTAGAGTCACAGAATCGTGATTTAGATCGTGTAGCTCAGTGGCTTAAAGATTTTCCTCATGGCATCAAGTTAGATTAAGTCATTTATTTAAGGGGAATAATGAGGTACATAAACCTCATCTTGGGGAGTACATGGGACTAAGAATTTTGACTAATAAACAGCTAAAAGAGATCGAGGTAAAGATT
>NYZX01000034.1 GCA_002686065.1 Pseudobdellovibrionaceae bacterium
AACCGGGCAAAGACAGCATTCTGCAATTTACGCCGACTTTTTCAAGCTACCAAATTTCAGCTGAGCTGTCTGGGGCACGGGTTCTTTCATTGGGATTGAATTCTGAATTTCAAATTGATGTCGATCAAGCCGTTAAAATCATTCAACAGGAAAAACCGAAGCTGGTTTTTGTCTGCACGCCGAACAACCCGACCGGCACACTCATCACCGCTCCGTCCATCCAAACATTGAAGGACGCCTGTGGACAAGAAAGCCTTCTTGTTGTCGATGAAGCTTATATCGAGTTCGCAAATACTGAGTCCTTAGCNGTGACAGCCACCCAGCCAGGAAATATGGTTGTCCTTCGGACGCTTTCTAAAATATATGGGTTAGCCGGTTTACGACTAGGCACCCTCATCGGCTGTCGCGAAGTGATCGACCAAGTCCGCAAAGTGCTTCCGCCCTTTCCTATTCCGTCCCCACTTGAGGAACTGGCCTTACANCAAATGGACTCAGTGAACCTGGCCCCAATGCTGGAAGAAATCCAAACAGAACGACAGCGCCTGAAGCAGTTTTTCNCCGAACACCCTGAAGTCTTACAGGTGCTTCCAAGNGCNGCTAACTTTCTTCTGNTTCGCTTTAAACAACCTGAAAAGGTGATTGAAACTCTTATGTTACAAAACATTTCGGTCCGTGATCGCTCTAGACTTCCAGGACTTAGTGGCGGAGTTCGAATCACCATTGGTACTCCGGAACAAAACTCACGATTGATTGAGGCACTGACATGAAACCCATTTTATTTGTCGACCGCGACGGAACATTAATCGAAGAGCCCGANGATTTTCAGGTCGATCGCCTTCACAAAATTCGCCTNTGTGAGGATGTCATCGNCTGCCTCAGNCGCTTTCTTCAAGAGGGCTACGAACTTGTGATGATCACAAATCAAGATGGTCTTGGGACGAAATCTTTCCCAGAAAAAGACTTTTCAAAACCACATGGCTTCATCCTCGAGCTATTCCGTTCGCAAGGCATTACATTCAGCGAGGTTTTGATATGCCCTCACAAACCAGATGACCAATGTGAATGTCGTAAACCTAAACTAGGAATGGTCTTAGAATACATGCAACGAACCGACTGGGATCGGTCGCGAAGTTATGTCATCGGTGATCGCGACTCGGACCTTCAGTTGGCCGAGAACATGGGCCTGGTCGGCTATCAAATCAGTCGCGANCTAGGGTGGACTGACATCACCAAAGATATACTAGATGCCCCAAGAACCGCGGTCGCACAAAGACAAACCAAAGAAACCGCGATCTTGATCGAAGTGAATATCGACGGCGAAGGAAATAACGAGATTCAAACTGGTCTTGGTTTTCTAGATCACCTATTACAGCAGATATCCAAGCATGGTCAGATGGACCTCCGTGTGCAAGCGGAAGGTGATTTACATATTGATGACCATCACCTTGTCGAAGATGTGGCCATTGTTTTAGGAACGGCCTTTAAAGAGGCACTTGGNACAAAATACGGAATCGAACGGTTTGCTAGCACAACCGTCATGGACGAAACGAAGTCGGAAGTCGCCCTGGATCTTTCCGGTCGAGCCTATTCAAAGTTTTCTGGTCAGTTCGACCGACCAGATATCAAGGGCCTAAGTACCGAAATGATCCCTCATTTTTTCAGATCCTTTGCCGATGCNGCTCAATGCACATTGCACGTTTCCGTCGANGGNGAAAACACGCACCACAAAATTGAATCTTGCTTTAAAAGCTTCGGCCGAACTCTGAAACAAGCGTCCCGAAAAACAGGGACAGGATTGGCATCAACAAAGGGCTCGCTGTGATTACAGTGATCCCCACCGGTGGTGCCAACCTCAACTCGCTGACCTCNTCCCTTCAGCGAATCNATCTGCCCTTTCAGCTGTCACAAGACCCCAAGNTGATCGAACAATCGCCTTTGGTTCTACTTCCCGGAGTCGGACACGCCGGAAAAGTGATGCAAACCATCGAAGATACAGGCCTTGCGCCTGTGATTAAAAACCTTCNGCAGCCGGTGATCGGCATTTGTATNGGCCTACAAATCCTTTTCGATTTTTTAGAAGAAGGTCAAAGACCAGGGCTGGGGATTCTGCCCGGACCAGTGAAAAAATTCGAAACCAGCCCCGATTTCCCCGTCCCACATATGGGATGGAACGAAGTTGAGTTTGATTCTGAGTTAGGTGACCTGTCATTGGATTCAAAACACTTTTATTTTGTTCACTCCTTTTTCGCACCCGACGGCCCATGGGTAAAAGGCGTGTGCCAAGAAGCCGGCCGTACCATACCGGCACTTGTTAAAAAAGAGAACTTCTGGGGCATTCAATTTCACCCGGAACGATCAGGGCCGACAGGCGACCAGTTTCTTGATCAATTTTTACGGAGACATCTATGATTATACCAGCCATTGACTTACTTGACGGGGACGTGGTTCGACTGACCCATGGTGACTTCAACAAAAAAACCGTCTATCCACTAACCCCCTTTGAATTGGTCAACGATTACAGTGAAGCCGGAGCAAAGCGTATTCACATTGTAGATCTTGACGGTGCGAAGGCCCCAGAAAATCGACAGTGGGATATCATCAGCGCACTCATTCACGAGACGCCCGTGGAAATCCAAGTCGGTGGTGGGTTTCGGTCGATGGTGGACATCAAACGAGCCATCGATATTGGGGCGACTTCAGTGTTAGTCAGCAGTCTTTTTACGGATTCACCCGACCAAGCTAAAGAGGTCCTACAGGCCTTTCCTAACCAAGTGATTTTTGCTGCCGACGTTAAATATGTCGAAGACACAGCCTATCTAGCCACTCATGGCTGGACAAAGATTTCTGAACGTCCCGCCTTTGACATCATCGCCGAGTTTGTAGACCAAGGCCTGACCTCGGTATTAAGCACAGATATTTCGAGGGATGGAGCCAAACAGGGTCCGAATCTACAGCTTTATAAAGACCTCGCTCGGACCTTTTCTAATCTACATATTATTGCTTCTGGTGGAGTGACTACTTTAGACGACATTCGTCAAGTCACTGCCAGCGGCGCTCAATCCATGGTCATCGGGAAGGCCTTGTTTGATGGCGACATCAATCTGTCGGAGGCTTTGAAATGCTAGCCAAGCGAGTTGTCGTCTGCCTGGACGTAAAAAGTGACCGCGTCGTCAAGGGCGTTGAATTCAAAAATCACGTTGATGTCGGTGGAATCGTTGAGCTGGCTCAAAAGTACTCTGAGCAAGGTGCGGACGAGCTCGTTTTATACGACATCACTGCGTCTAGCGAAAACCGTCGTGTTTCGAAATCCTGGATCGAAGAAATCGCCAAATATGTATCCATTCCCTTCTGTGTTGCTGGTGGAATCCGAAGCGTTAAAGACGCCGAAGAAATCTTAAACTCTGGGGCAGACAAGGTATCTATAAACTCCCCGGCCTTAGAAAACCCTCAGCTGATCACGGAAATTGCCAACGAGTTTGGGTCGCAAGCAGTGGTTCTAGGCATCGATAGCCGAGAAGAAAAGGGCGACTATTTTGTTTATCAATACACCGGCAGTGAAAGCTCTACGACCGCCACAAACAAGCGAACTCTGGACTGGATCAAACAGGGCGAAGAACTTGGTGCCGGTGAAATTGTATTGAACTGTATGAATCAAGACGGACGCCGACAGGGATTCGACTCAAAGCAGTTGGACCTTGCAACCCAAGCGTGCCAGCTCCCAGTGATTGCATCAGGTGGAGCAGGCTCACCTCAGCACTTTGTCGATGTCTTTTCCGAAACCAACGTCAGTGGCGCATTAGGAGCCAGCCTTTTTCACATCAAAAACTGTCCTGTTTCTGATGTGAAAAATGCGATGCTTCGTGCTGGACTGCCAACCCGTGGAGGCTTACTGTGACCGCAACCACAAAACTCGATCTTGAAAACTTAAACACACTCGACTGGAGCAAGCAAAACGGTTTGCTACCTGCTATCATTCAAAACCAGGCGACTGGCCAGATCCTGATGCAAGGTTATATGTCTCAAGAGGCTTTGCAACTCACTTTATCTGGGAAAGACGTGGTCTTCTGGTCACGCAGCAAAAACCGACTATGGAAAAAAGGCGAGACCTCTGGCAACACCCTTCGGTTGGTCGAAGCCTATACTGATTGCGATCGTGATAGTTTACTTATTCTAGCCGACCCTCAAGGCCCCACCTGCCACCTTGACCGTGATAGCTGCTTTGACCCTAGCACCACCTTTGATCGCCTGGGATGGCTTGAAAATATCATTCAAAGTCGCAAGGGCTTAGCCGCGGATTCTAGCTATACCGCTAAGCTCCTGTCCGAGACAATCGACCGCGTCGCTAAAAAAGTAGGTGAAGAAGGCGTCGAGGTGGCCATTGCCGCTGCCAAACAAGATGACAACGAATTGATCGACGAATCCAGTGATCTGATTTACCACCTACTTGTGCTTCTCAGCCACCGCGGACTAAACTTTTCGGATGTTTCTAACCGACTGAAGCAGCGCCACCAGCAGCGACAATAGTCTTTTGCCGGATCAATAAAGCCTAAAAAAGTCGGCTTGCCCTGGTGCCAAGGGCCTATTTCCGGGCTATGGTGAGGTTCTACGAAAAGGATCTCTGCAATGACGTCTAGCGAACTACTTAAAACCTTTGATTTCATCACCAACAACCGACTTAGCAAAGTCAATGTCAGCAAAACGGCTAGCAACGACTACCAGATTCACCTGCTACCTAACTTTTCCGCCAGCCAACTTAAACTGATTGTCGATTTAAGCAGTTCGGACAAAGAGGCCATCAAAAAGCTAAACAGTCCGCTATACAGCTTTCAGTCTGGCAAGGTGAAGTACTTTTTGGTCGATGTCGAAACTCTCGTTAAAAACCTAGAAACCGAATACCTGATAGACCCTCCTTACTCTCGGGTCAGTGACTTAGTCGGCCAAATCAGCACCAGAATCAAACCCGATCAAGGCCTAAGCCTTCAATTTTACGGAAAAGCTCAAGACGCTTGTGTTCCGGCCTTCGTCGGCATTTTGCTTGCCCAGTACTCGTTTAAAGGGGCTCTGAAAAAAGCGACAGAGGGAAACATTGAGGTCGTCGGACTGACCCCTAAATTTTTGAAAGCAGCCTTGGAAAAAGCACGAGCTTTTGCCGGTGCGACAAATATTGCGCGCCACCTTGTGAACCTCCCACCCAACTGGCTTCACCCAGTCAGTTATTCAAAACTGATTGAGGGACTATTTAAAAACAGCAAGTCCGTTCAGGTTGAAGTCTGGGACGAAAAGCGACTTAAAAAAGAAAATATGAACCTTCACCTTGCTGTTGGCAAAGTTGGCGAAACAGCTCCCCGCTTGGTTAAGATCGGCATCGGCCCCAAGACAGCGAAGAAAAGATACGCCGTGATCGGAAAAGGAATCACTTTTGATTCTGGCGGACTAGACCTAAAACCCTCTCAGGCCATGCGTTTAATGAAAAAGGACATGGGTGGTTCTGCCGCTGTCGTCGGCCAAGCCTATGCCTTGAGCCTATTAAAGCCAAAGTGTCGCGTCGAATGCTACCTTGCTCTTGCTGAAAATGGAGTCTCTGAAGGGGCTTTCAGGCCGGGAGACATCATTCAGGCCCGAAATGGACTGACCGTTGAAATCCATAATACCGATGCTGAAGGACGATTGGTTATGGCCGACGCCTTAACCCTGGCGACAGAAGGGTCTAAAAAACCTGATGCCGTCTTTGACGCCGCAACCTTAACCGGTGCGATAAAAGTGGGCCTTGGCGCTGAGGTGGGCGGATTATTTTCTAATAAAAAATCTCTTCAGAACCAGTTTCTGAAGGCCGCCGAAGATGTTGGTGAACTTTTTTGGCCCATGCCGCTAGTTGGAAAAGAGCGCCATCGATTGAACTCTCCGGTGGCTGACCTTGTCAACTCGACGGATGGGTTTGGCGGAGCCATCACGGCAGCTTTGTTTTTAGAAAACTTCATCAACAAAACACCCTGGGTCCATCTCGATATTTACGCCTGGAATGACCGCGCCAGTGGAGCTTTAAACGAAAGCGGCGGCAGCGGCCAAGCGGCTCGCGCCTTAGCTCAGTTTTTTATTAACCAATAAATCAGACAGCCCATGAGGTTAGGCCGCGTTTTTGCTCCACTCTTCGGTGGACAATTCTTCAGACACGGCCTTACTGGCTTTAGTTTTGTTAGACCGACTACGAAGCATATCATCTAGGCGAATGACAATTGACCGCACACTTTCCGCATCTTCGATCAGATCCGTGGCCACTTCACGCCCCAGGTCAGCCACCTGCTTAGCCCGATCACTTTCACCCTCTAACTCAAGCATCGCCTTTTTTATATCTTCGACACCTAAAGTTTGCTCTTTCGAGCTATCGTTAATACCGGACATTGCTAGTTTATTATCGACCGCACTTTTAGCGATTCGCCCAAAAAGACTTAGGGATTCAGAGGTCTTGTGCGAAGCTTCCTCCAGGTGACGTTCACTGCGCGACTTAAGTTCTTCTAGTTGAGTATGTATCTTTTCAAGCATTTGCTTGGACTCCGTCACGCTACGACTTAAAAGCCCATCAATTTCGCTGGCAGCCCCACCACTTAAACTGGCCAAATTCCCAACTTCTTCAGCCACAACAGCAAAACCCTTCCCTGCGTCTCCAGCACGAGCCGCTTCAACAGAGGCGTTAAAGGACAGTAGCTTCGTCTGAAAAACAATCTCGTTAATGACATTGGTCTTTTCGTTGATCTGAACAATCATGCCAACGAAGGTTTCAACCATCGCTTCTGTCTCTTTCACCTGAGCAAGCATGGCTTGGTTGGAATCTCCGAAATCATTAATCGCCTTTTCCATCTTACGCATTAATTCTTCACCCTGAGCCACTGTCGCGGCGTTTTCTTCTGCTTGCCCCAAGGCACGGCCAACAGACCCTAAGTTTGAATGCAACAGCTCTGTGATCTCGGTCGTTGCAGAAGCCGTCCTTTGTACCACAGAGGTTTGGTTAGATAGAACACCCGAAAGATTGCGATTCGCCCCTGTCAATTTGGTGATACTACTGTTTAGTCGGTGCAATCGAGATCGCAAATCTTGAATCGCTGACTTCAAACTAAGATCAATGTTATGAACAAACCAAATCGTAAATCCAATCAGAAACAGACTCAGCACTCCAACCATGGCAACAAGCCGTAGTCGGGCCGCCGCCGCCGACTGCTGCGATCCAACAATCTGAGATTCGATTCGAGCTCGCTGTTCTTCAACGATTGCGGCCACCTGATTCAAAGCTTGTGTCATGGTATTGAACAACTGGGGACCATCGATTCCGTAGCCCCCTTCAGCTGACTTATCCACGACAGTGACAAAGGCCTTGCCACCAGCGTCCCATTCTTTGGAAGAAAGCAAAGCGGCTCGAACTTCAACCTGCTGCGGACCTAAATCTAAAAACGGACTATCAAGGTTACCAGACAGCTTTGAATAAAGGCTGACCAAACGCTGTACTGTTGCCGCATTGATCGGAGCATCCTTAGCCGCAATGGAAGCCAACCCCGCCCGCAGAAGGCCTCCAGCTTCTTTGGATAGCTCAAGCTGACTCAAGGTACGCAGCAAATCGAGAGTCTTCGTTTGTTTCGCCAGCTTGATGGCTGCTCCTGTCTGCTCAAGTAAACGCTCGACGATCCCCGTATAAGCTTTTACGGCGTCACCTTTACTGATGGCCCTTTGATTGACCTTCTCACGAATGGCCGAATACTGACCTTTTAAATTCTTTAACCAATCAAGGTCAGCTTGACTGACTACAAGTGATTCTTGGGCCGCCAAAGCTAGCCCGGCAAACCGTTCATCCACTTTAGCCCGTCGGGCATTCAGCACATCCAATGTCGGGCCACCCGACAAATAGCCAGCACTCGTCCCTCGTTCAATTTGAGTAAAATGGGCAAGCTCCGAGGACACCTTCACCAAGGCCAAATGGCTTAACTGGATTTGGGCTTCATCTAGCCGAAACTGCGAATCCCGTAGCAACACCACAGATACGGCCAAATAGGCCACAAAAGGTAAGACAGTAAGAAAGATGACTAGCTTTGAGATCGAAAACCGGCGAATGAGATCCATTAAGATTCCCCTAACTAACTATAATTACATCGGCAGAATGTGATCGGCATCTAGGACCGATCGGTTTAGGAAGATCTATTGATAGTTAAGACTTTAAGAAAATGATCTCAATATGGAACAAGCCTAGGACAAAACCCAGGCAAAGTCGGTCTGATTTGTCAGGTTTTTGTTCGCTTGCAACCCACTGACAGCACCCTGCCCCGCGGCAATATATTCTTGTGTCGCAGGACGAACCATCGGATCTTTAACAGCCTGTTCAACCGGCCAAAACTTGGCCTGCATCAACTCGGACGAAGGCCAAACCAGTTTCGCATTTAAAGGCTGATCCAGTTCGGACTCAACAAGGAACACGACATACAGATTACAATGTGGGTTGTCTTGAACTCGATGTCTCGCAGACAACATGGCTCCGACTCGGACATCCATCCCCGTTTCTTCTTGGAATTCTCGTTGGCAGGCCTGATGTAAAAACTCGCCTTGATTAACCATTCCCCCAGGAAGAATCCAATGCCCCTTAAAACGGCCATAGTTCAATTGCACCAACAGCACATAGCCGTCGACGATCAGTAACCCACCAGCCCCTAAGGTTGATTGAGCAAAAGTTTCATGAGGTGCGCTCATGTTGTCCTCCTTCAAAAGACCAAGCCGGTCATCGCCGCCAAACGCTTTGTCCGTGCCCTTGAGTGGTGATACTGTAAAAAAATGAGTTCACAGAATCAATTGCCACCATCCACTTCCTATACAACCC
>NYZX01000035.1 GCA_002686065.1 Pseudobdellovibrionaceae bacterium
ATGAACTGAGTGCCTGGGGTCCTTCAGTTTGTTTTGGTGGGCTGATAAAACTGGCCCTGAACTTGCGGTGGATCGTTGCAGGTTTATCAGGGTTATTTATGTGGTCATTTATTTTTGTAGCGCTAGCTAGCGCCCCAGTACAGGCTTCCGAGCTTTCAACTTATTTTCTTCCGCCGAAATTATGGCAGGTCTATGGCGCTGAATCTGCGCAGCAAGAGGGCGCTGCACATGCTCCTCGAGGTTTGCTTCAGGACTATGAATCAGAAATCCGAAATCAGTATGTCGTTAGGCATTGGGATGATCGGTTTATGGAAGGCGAGGCCTTTGAGGTGGTGTCACCAGCACAGTTGATGTCAGTTGTTCATCATCTAGGGACGATTGATCCAGCCTATTTTGAAAAAATCAAATCGAAACCCGAACGCCTCCGTGTGGATATTCAGTTCAATCCGTCACACCAGCCGCAGGCATCGAAGGATTACACCGAGGCGTTAATACGTCGTGTGGTTGATCGTCTACGGGTGTTGCGGCAATCCTCGGGTGTTCAGTCGATTCGATCTCAGGCTGATTTTCATATATGGAAGCAAGGTGAATTCATAGGCCTGCTACTGGGTCGTGATTCGATCCTTAAAGATGACGAAGATCGAGCGGTTATGATGATGACCTGGCTGATAGTGAATCACTTCACAGATTTTGGAATGGGCGATGCGGATGTCGCTAGAGCTATTCGAGATTTTGATTTTAGCAGACTGATTCAGGTGAACCGTCGGTTATCGAACGAGCTTCAGGTTCCAGTGAAACGCATCGGGCAGGTGTCGGCTTTAGCAAAGCGATTTAAGAGGCCTGTTGTCGAAACGTTCTGGATTCAAGAAGACCCTATGTACTTGTCGATTTATCGTGGTGGTTGTGGGGACTGTTCATTTAAGCAAATGGCAAGATACTTCCCGCTGATGCCATCTGAGCATAGTTTTTATATTTATGATCAGTTGGGCGGACAAAAGCGCCAAATCGGATTTATAAGCACCGTCGTTATCTACACCAAAGCCGGCCGAACGCTTTTGATAAAGGATATTGTTTCACCAAAGCGTCTGGGTTCGAATCGAATCCTACCCATCGTCGAAGCTTTTGCTGAACTAAAATCTCATTATAAAGTGGAGGCCATCGCACTTCCTATGTCGGACTATTTTATGGTCCATAACCACGGGCACTATCTGCCGCGTGAACTTAAGAAAGTCATTTCTAACTACGGCTTGGGTTCATCACCAGCCTTCTTCATCGATGATGAGCTTCGTCGCAAGCACAGTCCGGATAACACCTTTGATTTGGCGAAGTATCACGAGCGTGTGGAGTTATTGGATCTACGGAAGCTGCCAGGAGCGACATCCATTCAAACGCAACTGTTGTCTTCGGTTGGGCTGTGTAAATCCATCTTCAATAAATAGCTCATGCTTTTTTAGTACGGGGTGTTCTTGGGTAGGGTGCTTCTACTGAAATCGCACTTCGGTTGTTTTGGTTTTCCTTCTTTAGGAGGGACGGCCATCCATGGCCTCAATCCGTCGAGCGCGTCCAGCTGACGGAGCCCCCCTAAAGAAGGAAAACCAAAACAACCGAAGTCTCGCCGTCCGGCCAGAGAGAGCCTTTTTGCGAACTTGTTTTCTTCTTCTGAATGCGGTGCTCTTGTCCGATTCCCTCTCCTTCCTTTTTAGGGGCTCCGTCAGCCGGATGCGCTCGACGGATTGAGGCCACGGATGGCCGTCCCCTAAAAAGGAAGGAGAGGGAATCGGACAAGTACGACCTTCGAAAAAACAAAGACCAAAATACGCGAGCGAACTTTTAGAACATTTATAGAAGCACGAACCAAAAAAGTGGGACGTCGTGAAATCCGCATCAGTAAAAGAGTTCGAGGCATTAATGTGTCCACGAACTAGTCTTTGATTTAAAAAGTTGAAAAAAATCAATGAAGGCTCTTGTTTTTATCAATGAACTCAAGGATAACTAAAAGCAGTCCTAGGAAAGGAGGTCACCATGATTACAATTCAGCAAGTAATGAACTCAACCCAAGATATGTTCGGAGTTGTTGTTTCAGATGCGTTGCCGGTGATCTCAAATAGCCAACTAGGGTCCTCTTGCTGTAATCAGCTCAATTGACGTCCTAGTCAGAGAATCACCGGAAACTCAGGCTGCTGTGTTTTAGGTGAGTCAGGTGTCAAAGCCCCGTAAAGCGCAACAGAATGAAGAATCAGTAGAGCCATCACAAGGTTTTGTGATCGTTTTGCGTTTAAGTATTTGATCTATGAATCATTTGGTCCGTTTTGGCCAGCCCTCGTCGGTTTGGTCAGGGCCGTGCTTTGTCTTTTTTCTGTTGAGCCACCGCGGGCCGACACTCGGACTTATTAGCAATCGTGAAGTTAAAAATTTGAACCAGTGTGCGCTTTGGGCGCCACGAGGAATGCCATGTTTATCGTACTAGAAAGAAACCGACGTTTGTTAGTCGGCCCAGCAGAAGTGGGGCGGCGGCTACGTCAGTTCATTAAAAAGCGAAAGAAAGAGTTAAAAGAGCGCTCGCTTAAAGAGCTTAAATTGTATCGGGAACACCAGTTAGAACAAGAACGACGGAAGTCTGAAATTCTATATCGTGGGTTTCCGGGAAGCTAATTGGAGAATTGTCATGACTCATGAAGAGCAAGACATTGTGAAGCATTTAGAACAGCCCGGCCGCCTTCCTAAAGGGATCTATGAACAGATTCCTGGGGAGGTTTTGTCCTATGGGTTGGTTGACCTTAACGAGCAACTTGAGTTGGTTCAGCGCTGGTTGGTGTTGACGAATGAAAAAGTCTATCTGTTTGATGAATCCAGACGACTTTGGGATTGCCATCGATCAAGGATCAAGTCGTCCCAGCTGATCGAAGGAACGAGCTCGCAAAAGCTAAGGTTAGAGCTCGATCAGGAGGACGTTCACGAGTTTCGGTTTTCGCTCAGGCAAAGTCGAAATATCGCTGTCGTTCAGTTTCTGATCGAAGATGATGTTTCGGCCGTCGATATAGATCCGGATAAAATCTATCAATCGAAGCTGCTGGAGTCGGTTTCCGGGGTATCCGCCAAGGGACGAGCTTCGGCGTCGGCGGTGTTTTGGCGCCTGGCTGGATATTTGAAACCTTACAAGAGGTCTTTGTACCTAGGCTTTGGCGCGGTCGTTTTGAAGACCATCGTCAGTTTAGTGCCTGCCTTTGCGACAGGTTATATTGTCGACCGGGTCATTAAGCCATTTGAAATGGGTGCGTTAACAAAGGAGCAGGCCTTCGAACTGTTTTGGTTGGGGCTGACTGTGTATGCGGTTAGCTTGGTTTTGCGTGAAGGCTTTATGTGGGTTCGTTTGAATCGGATGTCGATTCTTGGTGAGTATGTCGCTAGAGATTTGCGAAACCAGGCCTACGAGCATTTGCACCGCTTGTCGATGGGCTACTTTGCGAAAAGGCAAACAGGTAGTTTAATTAGTCGTGTCGGAGCAGACACTGATCGGATCTGGGACTTTGTTGCTTTCGGGATTGTTGAAGTAACGACCTCGGTGATGCTTTTGATCGGGTTGAGTGCTGTCCTTTTGTTTTTAGACTGGCGGTTGGGCTTGGTTGTATCCGTTCCGGTTCCGATCTATCTGTGGCTGATCTATCGACATGGTGAAAATATGCACCGACTTTTTTCTAAAGCTTGGAAACGGTGGTCTGACTTAACGGACTGTCTGTCGGGAACCATTCCTGGGATTCAAGTTGTGAAGGCGTTCAACAAGTCCGAGGCTGAGGTTGAGCGCTTTAAAGAGCGCAACCGGGCTGTGGTGGGCGAGTTTAATCGAATCCATTCCGAGTGGACCAGCTTTTGGCCAAGGTTGATGTTGCTTCTGCATGCCATGGTTGTTGCGGTTTGGGTGTTGGGAGTTCCCAGGATTTTACAGGCTCAAGATCTGACCTTGGGGACATTTGTCTCTTTCGTTTTGTATCTAACGATGTTTGCTCAGCCGATTGAAACCATTGGGCAGATGGCTCGGATGGTAAACCGTGCGACCAGTTCGGCTCATCGGGTTTTTGAGATCTTAGATACCGAGCCTGGAATTGTTGATAGTCAGGGTGCGAAGCAGATGGACGGGCTAAAGGGTGCGGTTGAGTTCGATCAGGTCAGCTTTTCATATGACGGAGTTCGTAAGGTTGTGAAGAATGTCAGCTTTAAAATTCAGCCCGGTGAAATGATCGGCTTGGTTGGTACTTCTGGCAGTGGGAAGACAACGGTGACTCAGTTACTGACAAAGTTTTACTTGCCGCAGTCCGGTCAGATCCGGATCGACGGTTATCCCTTGCAGGACTTTCAGTTGGACAGCTTTCGTCGGCATGTCGGGATGGTCTTGCAGGAGGCTTATTTGTTTCACGGCAGCTTGTTGGACAATATTCGATATGGGAATGAGTCTGCGACTTTGTCCGAGGTGATCGCGGCGGCTCGAGCGGCTAACGCGCACGAGTTCATTGCAAAGCTTCCCTTGGCTTACGACACAATTGTCGGCGAGCGCGGGCATAATTTGTCCGGTGGTGAAAGGCAGCGGATATCCATTGCCAGGGCTATTCTTCGGGATCCCAAGCTATTGATCTTGGACGAGGCCACCAGCGCTGTTGATACAGAGACCGAGCGGAAGATCCAGCAAGCCTTGGATCGTCTGGTACAAGGCCGGACGGTGATCGCAATTGCTCATAGGTTGTCCACCTTGGCCAATGCGGATCGGTTACTTGTTATGAAAGACGGTCGGCTTATCGAGGAAGGGCACCACGAGGACTTGATGAAAGATCCGAACGGACAGTACCGGAAGCTGATTGAAATGCAAATGGAGCTCAGTGGCGCCGAAAAGATCGTCGAAAAACAGAGTCCGGCAACGGCGTCGAGCGGTGAGCTTCTGATTGAGGAGTTAGTGTGATGGAGTTTAAATATACAAGCGGGAAGGGATTGGTGCTTGTCCGCGGAGCCACCCAGATTTCAGTGGATGTACAGTTGTGTTTTCCACTGAAGCAACGGCATAAGTACTTTTCTGTGCGCGATGGTGAAAATCAGGAAGTGGCGTTTGTGGAAGATCTTGGTTCTCTTGATATGTCGTCACGCAGGGCCTTTGAAGCGGCCTTAGAGGCGGCTCGGTTTCACTTCCGGGTTGAAGGCATCATCAGCATCACCGAAAGTCTTGAGCGTCGGCATTGGGTGGTTCGTACTCAGGCTGGTCTTCGAAAGTTTCAGACCAAACTATCGGAGTTTCCCTTCGAACTAGATCAGGGCTATTTAGTGACCGACCTTTTTGGTGATCAGTATGTGCTTCCGGATGTTCGGCAGATGGATGTTGAGTCTCAACAGCAGCTGTGGCCACTAGTGTAAAACTAGTGGTCACTGACTGCGTAAAGGGTTCTATAGCCACGGAATTAAATCCGTTTTAGTTTTTAGGGTATCTCTTGTCCGTGGAAATGGAATTCTGCGGGAGAGTTTCACCCGTAGTTTGGCGTTGTGATTGCAACCTTTTGAATTGAACCTGCGACTTGGAGCATAGATCTTGCGAGGAATCGGACTCAGTTTATTTTTGGCTTTAGGATTGTTGGTCCATGTACCTAAGGTTCAGGCTGAGGTCGCTCTGAAATGTAAGCACTCTTTCCGTCAGGCACGCCCCAAGGCCTATGCCTCCTTGCCTGAAAATTTGACGTTTAGACCGACCCAGATCGACGATATTCGGCTTGCTTTATTTGGAAGTGGGCCTGGTTCACAGCCCCCTGGGGTTGCTATCATCGATTTTCCAGAGGTCTTTGCCCAGGACGAGCTTCGTACCTTGCTGGCCTTGGTTCGTGATCAGTTGGCTTTTGGGACCGAGCGGGATCTTGAGTGGGCCTTTTCACAGTTTGGTAAATATCAGCTTTCACGTAAGGTCATCGATTTGTATCAGCAGTTTGATCAACTGATTCAGTCCGTTGTCCCAGCGCAATACGATCTTGGTCAGTCGGCTGGCTTCTTTATGAGAACCCATATGGGGGCGAATATTCTTGATGGGCACACCCATCTGGACGAGCGGTTTCAGTTGTCTTTGAACTATGTTCCGCTCGGTGATGGACCTTTCGTATTCACTTATCAGGGGCAGTTGCTGCAAGCGGGGCAAGGGCAGCTTGTGATTTTTGTCGATTACGACTTTCTTGAAAAACTATACGGATCGTCTGAGGGGCTGTTTCACGGATCCGTCGTCAAGGGACAACGGCTTTGGTTTGGCACTCCCTACATGAGTCGCGATTAACTTTAACTGGCCTGGTTCACCGAACGGGTTTGGTCTTTGTCATATTGTGGGTCGTTATTGCGGTTGATGTAAGTGTAGGTCAGCCCCATCCCAGCAGAGGTTAGAAAAAGCCCTGTGCCGATCCAGATGTGAAACTCGATGATTAAGCAGGCGAAGCACACAAGTACCGCGGCCGTATGGGCCATCCATTTGTGTTGGTGGAACTCCGCTAAATCTGCTGGTGAAGCTTGTTTCATGGGTATCCCATCGGCATTAGAGTCCTAAATCTGTACCTAAAATAAAACGGATCTGTTTGTCGGCTCCATCGAGATCGCTTGTGTTGTAGTCAAGGCTGGCCCTTACAGGAACTTTATGTCCAAGCAGTAGTTCGAATGTAATTCCCCCGCTGTATTCGGTAAAATCATACTCCCGTTCAGATTGAGACGAGCCACTGGATGTGTCGATAACCATTTGGTTGTACCGAGCTCGCGCGTACGGGGCCATTCGTATCAAGCTCAAGGGAAGCCAGCTGCTGTAAAGTGACCAGTTCAGGGTTGTCTGGTAACCCAGTTCCGCTGCGTAGAGCTCTTTTGCGTCAGTGTCGCCGTCTAGGCTAAGGGACTGAAGGCCTCTTGCTTGATTGACGGCACCGGCGTTGTCTTCAAGTTCGATGTCATTGTCTTGTCCAAACCCGGCAAAGCCTCGAACGCTGACGTAGTTTTCGTAACCCATGTCATATTGGGCGGCTAAGCGAGTGGTGGCCCCCACGCCGGACTCGAAGTTGTTAGCAAACAGCTGCCATTGAAGCTGGCGAAATGAACTGAAGTTGAGGCCATAGCTTCGGGTGTAATTGAAACCGTAGGATAGGCTAAGGATGGTTTCCTCTTCATCGTCTTTGGTGAAGAACTCTTCACGTTGATATTCGGTAGAAAAACCAAGGCTATGTGTTCGGTATCCTTCGCGGAATAGGTTGTAGCTTAAATCTAAAAGGGCTGATTGATCCTGGGTGCGCTTAATCCCATTGATGGCTTCGCTAACGCTGTCTTCATCAAAGAAGTAGGTCAATCCATAGTTGAGGCGGTAACGATCGTTGAAGTACGAGATGTAGCCGGAGTTTTCTTCGCCGGCGTTTCGCGTGTAGTTTAGGCTAAGTAGGTTGTATTGCAATGGGTCTGCAAACAGTAAAGACAACGAGCCAACGACTTCGCTGGACTCTTCCCCTGTATCCGAATCCGTCGTGGTGGAAATTCCGATAGTGGGAAGTAGCTGACTAAATCGAATATCGGCTATTTCGTTGTAGCTGGTCGTTTTAGTCATCAAAGCGGACTGAGGCTCTGGTTTGGCTTTTGGTGCGCCTTTAATAAAGGTTTGAAACTTTGGGTCGTTCTCAAAGCTGTACTCATAGACAAAAGGGGTGGCTGGGCGGGCGGTCGAATTCACAAGGTGGTATTCGTACCCATCGTGTTGGACTTCGACGACAAGAAGTTGATCATTGTTCATGAGGGTTGCATCAACGATGGTATCAGCCGGGTGCATACGCTCGATGCCGTCTTTCGAGTATCTGTACAAAGTTGATCCGAACTGGCTTGGGCCGATAAACAGAACCCGTCCTTGGTCATCGATATCGGCAACTTTACTGTAAAAGCCTTTGAAGCGTGTCAGTTCTTTGCGGTTTTGATAAAGAACCCGGTCCTCGCCCTCTTGTTTGAAATAGTAGACTCGGCCCTTGTCGCTGAATAGAGCTTGTGAATGGACGTCGCCAATGACTTGGTCATTGAGACTGAGCTGGGCTGTGACGAGGGATGTGGTCGGGTCGATGCTTAAAATGTTTTTACCGCGAACATCATTGATGATTTTACCTTGAACTTCGTAGACCGGCTTGGCCTGCTTCTGGAAAAGTCCATATAAAACACTGAGGCCTTTCTCGTTATCGACGACTCGGCTGGTGTGGCTGACCATTTTGCCTTTGTAGTTGAAGAGGCGTCCGAAGGGGTAGGTCACAGACTTTTCGGAGTGCGCTCCCGTCGCGCGTTGGATTTTATGTAAGACAGGGTCAGAGCGGAGGTCGTGGGTTAAAAAGTAGATGGAAGACTTAGCCCTAAGCGCTTTTTGGTATCGAAGCGATTTTGCGATGGGCCTACCCTGAATGACTTCCTGTTTCTCTGCTTTTAGCATCGATTCGGTCAGGAAGGTGTTGTAGATGCTATAGAAATCGACCCCGAAGTGCTTGTTGAAGGTTCGGTTTACCATGAAGGGCCAGTACCAGTAGCTGGCATGGCTGTTAAAATAGGAGTTAATCTGCTGAAGGCTGAAATCTTTTGATAGATAGTTTTGGAAATACATCCCCACGGCGTATTTTTCGTCACCAAAGGGGAAGTCGATGTGATCGTTAAAAATGCGGTGTGGTTCAAGGCGCTTGTTTTTGACAAGGTTCAGTGTGAGAGCGCGGAATTCTCCGCTATATAGACGCCCCCCAAGTCCGTACTGAGCTTCATTGAAAGTGGCGTTTCCTTCTAGGAAAAAGGTTGGCGCTAAAACGTTGGGGTGTACGAAGACTGGAACAATAAAGAAGGCCGCCGTGGGGTTTCCGGTCAACCAATGGACGATTCGAGATATAGGTGGTTTGGTGTTTAACTGATAGAGGTGAGCTGATTCATGGGCCATCAAAATGTAAAGCCAAGAGTTAAATGCATAGCGTTCGTTAATGGCGCTTCCTCCGGGAAACCACACAGTTTCTAGAAATGGGCTGACGGTGGCAAAGCCGTTGGTGTTTTGGTTTCGTCCAGAGGTAATGGCCAGCGAGGTGGTTTGATCCAGTTGCCACTGAAAAGTTTGCTGGTAGACCTGGGTAAAATAGCGGTTGTAGTGAATCATGTCTGGGATCAGGTCTTGGTGCTGATCGGAAAAGATAAATTCGAAGCCGTGATCATGAAGGTCTTTGTAGTTTTCATCCGAAGGAACAACCACTGAGGCTTGAAGGGGTGTTCCTAGTCCGATGAGGGCGGTGCAAAGAAGTATCAAGTAGACACGCAGGCGGGAAATCAGGTTCAGTATTAGCAAGTTCCGTGTCATGAGGCGGCTCCAGAGTTTTAGACCAAAGTAGTATGCCACTGGGCTGGGGCTTGGTGTTCGGTTAATGCAAGGCGTTTTGAGGGTTATCGAAAGCAAACAGAAGAAAGTTGTCACAAAATAAGCAGAGAATCCGTAATCTGAGCATCAGGGCGACCTGGCACAAAGGGGTATACATGAAGTTCATGTCCGGTTTTGGAGTTATTGGTTTCAGTCTTCTGATATTGGGACCATCCTTTGCTTATGCCGATGGCTGGAAGTGGCGCGCTCGCGAACACTTCGAATGGCATAGGATCGAAGTGGATGGAGTCGAAGCCGAGTACCGAGGTCTAAGCAACACAGTTAACTTTTGGCATGAGAAGGCTTTTGACCAAGCTTATGGTTTTGCCATCGGGCCCGTATTGGGGGCGGTCGAAGCCAAAGACGATGACTTGGAAGCCCGCGTGGGAAAGGAAATCCAGGTCTACAATCTTGGCTTCGAAACCAAGCAATGGCTCAGCGAGGCGAACCCATTTTTTGGACGTCTGGGGATCACTTATCAGATTATCGATTCCGACGGGAGCCTGGACAACCCGACGGGTGTCGGCTTGTACGTCGGCGCGGGCTATGAGTTCACTTACCGCGGTGTCGGTATCGCCCTAGAATTCGCCTACCGCCAGGCTTACCTATCGAATGACACCACGAACACCACAATCACCCCCTCAATAGGCTTCCACTTCTACCCCTTCATGTAGAAAAGCGAAACGAGCTTACCTAAAACCAAATGTCCAATCGCCTAGCAGTGAGACTCGTTCCCTTTTGGGGGCTCCGTCAGCCGGACGCGCTCGACGGACTGAGGCCATGGACGGCCGTCCCCCAAAAGGGAAGGAGTCTCGCTGCTAGGCTGCAGCCTTCCAAAAGAAGCAAAAGTTGAGCGCACAAAAGAACGCCATCCCCAAAAAAAAAGCGCACCATAAAAGTGCGCTCAAGATAAAAAACTAAGTACTTGTGGAAGACCTTAGGTTGTCGGGTTCAATTCCTGAGTCGCCGCCGTCGATGGACTTGTGGGCGACTCTTCACGTTGCTTTTCAACAGCGTCGATATAGATGGCACAGGTCATATCACCCATGACGTTGACGGCCGTTCTTGCCATATCGAGGATGTTGTTCACTGGCAGGATAAAAAGAATTCCTTCGGGTGGGATGCGAACTGCGACTAAAATTAAAGTCAGAATGACGATCCCCACGCCAGGAACAGCCGCTGTTCCAATCGAGGCAACAACGGCCAGGCCAACGATGCTGACTTGATCGAAAAGCGTTAAAGGGATTCCGTAAATATTAGCAAGGAAGATCGCCGACACACCTTGGAATAAAGCTGTTCCATCCATGTTGATGGTTGCACCTAGAGGAATGACAAAACCAGAGACGGGCTTGCTGACTCCAAGCTCTTGTTCGGTGGTCTTCATGGTAAATGGCATAGTCCCACCGCTGGACGAGGTCGAAAAGGCAGTCACCAGGACCTCGCGCATTTTCAGCATGGTTTCGACGACGGGGCGTTTCGACAAAAACATCAAAGAAAAGCCGTTGGTCAAAATCGCATGTGTGAATAGGCCAAGAAGGACGGTTAAAGAAAATGGAATAAGAGTGTAAAGCAGTTCGATACTTTGGTTTTCAGCGACGGTGGAAGCGATGATCGCAAAGACACCGTAAGGGGCGATGGTCATGGCCATGATAACGATTTGGATCGACATGTCCGTGATACCCTTAAGGACATTGATCACGGGTTCGGCGGTTGCTGGGTCCATTTTTAGAAGAGCTAAGCCCGAGACAATCGCAAAGAAGATCAAGGCGAGCATTTCTGGCTTAGGGTCACTGATTGTCGAGAAGATGTTTTTAGGGACCAGGCCTTGAATGGTTTCGAAGGTGGTCTTTTTTGATTGTTGCGCCGATTGAAGCTTGGTTGATGCCGAAGCTTTAAACGAAGATTCGAAGGTCTCACGAACTTCAGGGGTCAAATTTTTTCCTGGAGCAATGACGTTCGCTAGGGTCAAGCCGATGGTGATCGAAACAGCGGTCGTAAACAGGTAGTAAAACATGGTTCGAAAACCAATGCGGTTTAATCGACTAATGTCGCCAAGGCTAGTGACCCCTGTGACGATCGAGGCGAACACCAGTGGAACAAGGGCCATTGTTAGGAAGTTTAAGAAAATCTTGCTTCCGATGGGGCGGATGGCGATCAAGTCGGCGTCCGGGAATAGGCCAGAAAGGGCGAAGCTAATCCCTAGACCAAGGGCGATCATAATTTTCCAGAATAAACTAAGTGGGAAGGCCTGAAAAATTCCGATTAGGCCGACGAATAAGGTGACATAGCCGGCGGTGGAGGATTGTGGGAAAACCAGTATAGAGGTCATAAAAGAGAAAATGACGATGGCAATTTTTAATGCCGGGTGCAGTGATTTCCACTTCTGCATATCAACTCCTTGAACGAACTGGCGGCGTTTTTAATTCACATTACGTATGTTAGTATTGTGTCATAGTTTCAAAAACTTGCCACGAGCACAAGGAGCGAATCGGTGCGGTTTTGGGTTTTGGTGTTTTTACTAGGTGGGG
>NYZX01000036.1 GCA_002686065.1 Pseudobdellovibrionaceae bacterium
CGATTGAAATTTCATTTTGATAGATATTACCTATCAACTGATAGTCGACGATCCGAACCAGGCCTAAAATCATAGCCGACTCAGCTTGTACTGCCACTTCCCGTCACTTTCTGGGACAATAGACCAGATGAAACTATTTATTTCTATTCCGGTTCCTTTTGAAAAGCTTCCTGCCCTGAATGATGCGGCGAAGAAGTTAAAAGCCCAGGCCCTCTCCAAAAAGATGGAAGTCCAATGGGTTCGCCCAGAAAATTGGGCGATCAACCTGGTCGTACTTGAAGTGACCGAAGACCAAGTTCCCGCTGTTCAAAATCACATCGACGAGATTTGCAAAAAATGGCCTCCGTTTAAATTAGAGATTCGTTCTTTTTCAGCTTTTCCAGACCTTCTCCACACTCGAGTGGTCGTCTGTGACATACAGAACAAGCGTGAACTAGCGACCGCTCAGGACCAGCTGCGGACTGCATTTGAAAGCCTAGGGCTTGATACGGGACATAAAGACGAGCGCCCTTTTTTAACTTTGGCTCGACTTCGAAAGGCGCGAAATTTTAAAGATGTCTTTTCACCCTTTGCGAATAAAAAGTTTGGAAAAATTAAAGTCACACAGCTGATTCTACTCAGCTCGGAGCAGGTGGGACCCTATCCGAAATATGCCCAAATTAGCCAACACCCCTTCACGGGCACCGAGGACGACGAGCCCCTGACTCCCAACGACTCAGATTGAGGCAAGCCAAACCTTTGACAACAAGTTCTTCGCTACAAATCTAGGCCCAACTCGCTCATTCTGATCACATGGAGCTGATGGCGATTTTCCCTATTCCAAATACGGTCTGTTTCCCCGAATCCACGACCCCCTTGCACATCTTCGAGCCTCGTTACCGGCAAATGGCCAAGGACTGCACTCAAAAGTCACTTCCCATGGCCGTCAGTCTCCCCGAGTCGATATTATCAGAAGGCCCAATGCGCCAACAAAGCTTGGCAGAGGCCTTAAACAGCAATCAGGCGACCTTTCAGCCCAAAAGCGTGTTCTGCGGGGGCCCCGTCCGAATCTCTCAAATGCTCCCTGATGGCCGACTGATGATTACCGTTAAGACAAGAAACCGATATAGGCTTGTTAAGCTTCAGCAGGAGCTTCCTTACTTCGTCGGCCAGGTGGAAGCCCTGCAGGATCAAGCCCCAAAAGATATGCATCTCAACAAGGCCCTGTTCAAAGAGCTCTGGAGCCTGTCAGAAAAAGTTTTAGGTGAAAGAATAAACCTCTTGCGATCACATATTCCAGATGAGATTTTTGCCTCTCAGGATCTCAGTCGATTAAGTTTTTATACACTTCATTGGCTGACTCTTGAGCCCGAGGCAGCCCAGTGGTGCCTGGAAACAACGGACCCATTCGCTCGATGTGAAACCATCATCGACCGACTGCAGTCCCATTACGAACTTCACAGTTCGATAACAGACAACCCTTAGGAGATCGCAATGCTTCGAATCGCAGCCACGACCTTACTTCTCGTTTCGATAGGTTTAACCGCCTATGCCCACGGCGACAAACATGCCGAAAAAACCACGAAAACTAAAACCACGTTTGCTGTCGACAAAGCCGACGCTCACGTGACTGTAACCGGAACCCATTGCGAAGGCTGCGCCCTTTCAATCGTGAAACGGTTCCGTGAAGACAAAGCCGTAAAAGAAGCCTATTTCGAGGAAGACTCAAGCCGTTTGTTTTTGATTTTCAAAGACTCGAAAAAAGCACTGAAGGCCTCTGATATTGTTGGTCACCTAGACTATTTAGGATATGGATGTACAGAAGTATCGATCAAAGGCCAAGACAAGTTCATTTGTAAAAAAGCGGAAAAACACCATGGCTAATTACGAAAAAGCCACCCTAGCCGGCGGCTGCTTCTGGGGTATGCAAGACCTTATTCGAAAGCAAGACGGTGTCATCGATACCGTTGTTGGCTATACAGGGGGAACAACAAAGGACCCTCTGTACCCACAAGTGAAAACGGGCACAACAGGACATGCGGAAAGCATTGAAATCCTTTTTGACCCTGAGAAACTCAGCTTCGAACGCATTCTTGATTTCTTTTTCCAAATTCACGACCCAACGACCACAGATCGACAGGGCAACGACATCGGTTCGCAGTATCGTTCGGCGATTTTTTACCACAATGAACAACAGCGACAGGCGGCGCTCCGTGCCGTGGAAAAATATGAGTCCGACCAGTATTGGGGCAAAGACATTGTCACAGAAATTACAGAAGCGACCGAATTTTATCCGGCCGAGGACGACCACCAGGATTACTTAGAAAAGTACCCCGAGGGTTATACCTGTCACTTTATCCGTTCTTTTTAGCCAACTGCTTTTCGATAGGCCCTTCAAGGGCCACCAGAATAATACCAAATAGAATGGCCATATCGGCGATATTGAAAATACCGGTCCTTAAAGGGCCAGCAACCATCAGCATAAAGTCACTCACTCGACCAAACAGTCCTCGGTCGATCAAGTTTCCAAATCCGCCGGCAATTATCAAACAGAATCCCCAGCTGGAAATTGAGCTCATGGCTGAGCGGAACACATAAACACTGGCTCCAACTAGGAACAGCCCGACAAAAATAACAAAGATCCATTTTCTAAGTGGCTCTGATAACCCGGCCCCCAGGCTCAAAAAAGCCCCTGTGTTTTCAGCATACTGAAGGCGAAAAAGGCCACCCAGATAGTGCTGCGGAGCCTCCCCTTGCAAGACCTGCCGAGCCCAATATTTGGTGATTTGATCCAATGGAAGCAACACCACATGGGCCCAAACGAATAGCTTTACTTTTAAATTTTTAGGCATTTGACTCAATGAATCTGGTCCCGTTTGGTTCAAGGCAAGGATAAATCCTGTGTTCATCTCATATTAAGACAGCCTTCACTACGTTAGTCAAAATACCGATACACTTTCTATGCGATCTCGTCCTGGACCATACTATTTGATCTATTTACTTTGCGTCATGATGGCGCTGACAGTTGTCATGGTCGAACTTCCTTTATTTTTTGTCTTCAGCCGAAAAGCATCAGCGATCGAATTTGCAGCGGGACTATTGGTTTCGTTAATCCTACTGGTCGACACGTCAATGTCCTATACGGGTATGAGCACACAGAAGAAGCGCTTTAACAAAAAAGTCGAACTGTTTGCCAGTGCTCCTTGGTTTCCCATCGCCTTTTTATCAGGTCTGTTCCCCGGGTATTCGACCCTATTCTTAGTCACCCATATCGTTAAATTCCCGTATGTGTATTCTCGGATACAGGCTTTCTCACGGGGGTCCTTACTTCCTTCGTGGTTTAAAGTTGCGTTTATCGGACTTTGCAGTGTTACGACAATCAATGTCTTAGCCTGCCTTTGGCACTACATCCACCACGAAGACGCCGGCTCGGCCTTACAGTTTTTAGATTCGATTTATTGGGTTGTAACCACACTGACAACCATCGGCTACGGTGACATCACACCCACAACACCTCTGGCAAAGATCTACACCATGTTCGTCATGGTTCTTGGCGTGCTTTTTTACGGGGTGGTCATCGGTCAGGTATCCGCTCAGATCATGTCATCGGACGCTCGTAAGCGACACATTCACGAAAAACTCCAGTCACTCGCAGCATTCATGAAAACCTATGACATTCCCTACGAGCTTCAGCGAAACATCTACGAGGTCTACCATCACAGGATTCAGAAAAACACAGCCGATCTGGATGAGACCATTCTTCATGACCTCCCCTTAGCCCTCCAACATGAGCTCCAAGTTTACATCAACACCAAACCGCTATCACATGTGAACTTCTTAAAAGACTGCGGAATGGACTGTTTGATGGAAGTGGCAAAAGCACTGATTCCTGCGGATGCGGCCCCAGGAGAAGTCATTATTGCACAGGGAAACGAGGCAAAAGAACTCTACATCATCGACCATGGCTCGGTCGATGTCGTTATTGGTGATACCAAAGTTGCTGAACTTGGAAAAGGTCAATGCATCGGTGAAGGGGCACTGATTGAAAACCGACTTCGAAACGCCTCGGTGATTGCCACTGACTATTGTGATTTGTTTTTATTAGAAAAAGACAAGCTCTGGCCCATTGTAAATAAATACCCACAGATCCAACAGAATATCGAAAACATCCTAGAACAACGACGACTAGCAACCATCGCCAACGAAAAGCAACGTGGGAAGCAATCGGCCTAATTTGCCACCATCAGGATGGGCTTAACTCGTCCCGAGCTTTTCCGTATTTCAGCACGGGAATTAACATTAAGATACTTAGCAAAAATAGCCCAGATGAAATCATGGCGATGTTCTGGTAGTGATTCCCAAAAGGCTTTAGGTAATTCAACATCGCAAAACCCAAAAATGGACCAATTAAACCGCGCAGCCCTGTCATCCCGACATGGACAGCCATGTACTCGCCAGATCGCTCTTTGGGCACCATCCTTGTCACCCACAAGCCCCAGGACAACCGCCCTCCAGAAAAGCCCACACCATGAAGAAAAGACGCCAGACCAATCCCCCAAAGGGTTTCTGCATGGAAATACATATAGATTCCAACCACAAAAAAGGCGTTCATGATCATACGCGAAAGGATGAAATTAATCCGATCAAAAATCCGAGCCCACACCGGCAAAAACATCAGCCTGGCGACTTCAACGATAACACTCGAAAGAATGGTCACCTTTAAGGGGGACAGCCCCATCTGGTCGACCAAATAGACGATTCGAATGGGGTAAATCCACAAATTGGCGAACCCAAACATAAACCAAACCGAAATCAAGTACCCAAACAACCGATCCTTATATAGCCAACGTAGCGAGTAAAAAGGGTTGGTCGTCATTGTCCGCTTCAGCGGCCGCGAAGGAATTTTCTTTGTGAAATAGGCCGCAAGCAGTGCTGAAGCCGACATGATAGCAAATAACACCGGCCAATAGTCAGCGTCTCGATCAAGCACCTCTCCAGCAAAGTAGGCAAACAAGACCGTCGAAACCTGAGCCGCCATCAACGACCAACCATGATAGGTGGCACGTCGCCGAACCGGAAAATTTTCGTGATATATCTGAGTTTGTACCGGAACCTTCAAAGCGGGAAAGGCTTGCGCTAGACTCACAAGGCAAGCAAACCCAATCAATGAATCAGCAAACGCCGCCACACCCAAAAATACGCCCGAACAAAGAAGTGGAATAGAAACCAGTGTTGCCTTACGAAAACCAAATGGCTTAAGCCTCGGGCCATAAAACACCGAAAGTAACATCCCGATAAAGCTACTGGAAAACACCATGGCTTGTGCCCAGTCACCACTTTGCCCACTATTTCGAACAAAAACTTCGATTAAAACAAGAAGTGAGATGGTCTGGTGGCCAGCTTGAAGGACACCTTCCAAGATTCCGCGTGCGATATCACGCTTGATGGTAGCTAAGGCCAAAGTACGGCTAAAGGACACGAGGGTTTCCTTGAAGAAAAAAAGGGCCGGTGCTTTAATTTACCAATGGCACTGCTAAAGGTCACGGGACTGCATAAGAATTACAACCAAGGTGAAGTCCTGAAGGGCGTCGATTTTGAAATCCACAAAGGCGAGATCCTTTCCCTTCTTGGCCCTAATGGAGCTGGTAAAACAACGCTGATTAAATGCCTTCTTGGAACTCACTCGGCAAACCAAGGTCAAATCCAGTACTTTCAGTCCTTTAGCGATATAAAATCCTGCACCCAAAGAATTGGCTGCACACCACAAGACACCGACTTTCCAAACCAATTGCGTTGTCATGAGATTCTGCAGTTCGTAGCTGGCCACTACCCAAACCCACTTGATATAGAAGGGCTATCGCAAGAACTTGGACTGTCGGACCTTCTTCACCGAAAATGTCATCAGATCAGCGGAGGCCAAAAGCGCCTACTTAGCCTGGCTTGCGCATTCGTCGGCAATCCCGAACTCATGATTCTTGACGAACCCACTGTGGCTCTAGACGCACANGTCAGGCAGCGNGTATGGGCCTGTATCGTCAAACGAGTCCAAAGCGGTACAAGCGTCCTGCTTTCGACCCACCACCTGGATGAAGCGGAATCACTGTCCGATCGCATCCTGTTGCTCCACCAAGGACGCATTCTGCGACAAGGAGCCGTCGCTGAAATTCTGAAAGAGGTGGGCCTATCACAAATTCAGTTTCAGTTCGCCAAGCATGCTCCTTGGCCCAGCCAATGGNGCCTTCAAGTACAAGNCCAAAAGGCCCTGCTGTTTAGCGCGGATCCCGATCAAGCGANACGGTGGATTGTTAACAACGTTGAATTCAAAGACCTACAAATTCGGCCTGCAAGCCTAGAACAGGCCTTCTTTCATCTCACTGAATCAGACCAAGAGCCTCGTCCGTGAAAAAGCTAAGACTTCACTTTCTTGTTGCCCTTCGATCACAAATTCGCGAACCCGCCTACGTCGTATCAACGCTGGTATTTCCCAGCTTGTTCTTTTTGTTCTTTGCTCAACCNAACGCCGATACACCCGAGAAGGCCAAAGCTTTGCTTGCCTCTTTTTCAGCTTACGCCGTTCTTAGCGTGATGTTTTTAGANTTTAGCGTCAGCACGGCTCGTGACCGCCAGTCAGCATGGGCCAGTTACGTGCGGACTCTTGATCGAAGCTTTTTTATTAGCATCGTCGCCAAGTGCCTAAATGCCATGTTGTTTTCACTTTTGGCCGTCCTGCTTGTCTTTGCGACAGTCCATGCTTCGACCGACATTCAGCTCCAGGCGCTGCAAGGACTTAAGCTGATCCTTGTACTACTGATCGGCGCNCCCATCTTTGGNCTTATCGGNTTTGCCTTAGGGATGAATTTATCCAAGTCTTCGGCCNTACCNGTGACGAATCTCATCTATCTNACCATGACCTTTGCCGGTGGGCTTTGGATTCCCCCTAACGNCCTATCAACAGCCGTTCAAAAGATCTCGCCTTACCTTCCTAGCCGAGCCTACGGCGAAGTGTTATGGAGCACAGCCTTAGAACAGTCTCTCGATTCAAAGTGGATCTTTGCTTTACTCGGGTTTGGTCTACTTGCCATGATCAGCATCGCTTTGAAAGCGAATCGAATTTAAGCCTTCACCTTTGATGGTACCAGCTTCGAATAGCCATCATCCGTTTTCATCCAATAATCCCANAACCGAAAATATANACCGTAGTTGGTATTGAACCGTTTGTGGTGATGATTGTGGTGCGATGGAGTGATCATCCACTTTCCCCACCAAGAGTTCATCCAGGATTTCGGATAGACCTCAAAGCCACAATGATTAACCACTCCAAAAAAGGTCATCAAAGTCAGCATAAGTAATAAGGCCCCAATATGAATCGGAATAACAAACACCATCAGTGGAATGATGATCGCCTCGATCATACCCTCGAAGGGATGAAAGGAAAAAGCGGTCCATGGCGTTGGGTCCAATGACTGATGATGCACTTGATGAAATCGCATAAACCGTTTGGGCTTTGCATGCATCCAAACGTGAGTCCAATAGAANTATGTATCATGTAAAAACAGATAAANAAAAAAACTNNCAACCGTATACANCCATCCATATTGATGGATATCCGAATAAATCAATGTGCCGCCAGCCTTCCAGCTTTCGATCATAACCGCGCTAGGTAAAGCAAACAGCAGACTGGTCATCATGGACCAGNAGATTTCCGATCGAACACGCNCAGGANCGGGCTCTAGTTTTTGCAACGGCTGAAACGGGTGTTTCTTTTTCCAAAGATACCAAAAAAACACACCTGAGACGAAAAAGTATCGACCAGCGATAATCAAAAACAAACCCAAAAAGGTCTTTAAAAAATCTAAGAAGGTAAATTCAAACACGCTTCAAACGTCCAGACCCGATTCAAAGCAGCCGGNCGATGCCTAAACCGAGGGCGCCCGACTTTCTTTAGGGCCCTCAGTGTTTTCACCACCTTTTGCCAAGTCGAAGTTCGCTGCCGGTAATCCCAAGCCTGCTGACCGGCTTTTCGGACCTCGTCACCAATCGCTGAGTAAATCTCTCGTGCACTTGATATCGCCCAAGCGCAGGGCCAGCTAAGATCAACAAGCCCTTGATCACCCTTTCGATACCAATGATTGGCCCGGTCCAACAACTCGTCGACACATGCAACCAACTTGGGTCGCTGGTCCTTATCCATCAATTGCTCAACCTGAACCCCATGGCGACGCAATAAATCGGCAGGCAGATACACCCGCCCCATTTCAAAGTCGTCGCCTATATCCCGACAGATATTCGTCAGCTGCATTCCTATTCCCATGGCACAAGCCGCTTGCATGGCTTGTTCCCGACGGACCCCCATTATATGGCTCATCATCAGGCCCACGACCCCAGCAACACGGTAACAGTATTGCTCTAGCTCTTGCATTGTCTGAGGCTGACGGAAGTTAGCATCCATAGCCATTCCAGCGATCAACTGTTGCGGATAGTGCTGTGGAATTTTAAATTTCTTAGCAATCAACTGCAATGCACGAAAACTTGGATTCGAAACAGGAACATCACTTTCCAAAGCTAGCGCTGTCATTTTTTTTAGCTCACTCAGACGGCTCGGCACTTCGACCATTGGAGCTTCATCAATTTGATCATCACAATGCCGACACCATTTATATAACAAAAAGGCCGATTGCCTTTCGACAGCAGGTAATAAACGGCCCGCGAAGGAAAAACTCTTCGAGCCCTCACGAATGGTCTGGCGGCACAACTGATCCAGTTCCGTTGATATACCTAGTTCGGCCAAGCTGGTGACTCCTGGGACGAGGACATCGGCCGATGGCTTCGAGCAACAGTAGACTCAGCTGGTCGCGGCCGAACACGAGGAAAGTCCGACTGAATGACTCCCATGGTGGCCTTTGCCGAATTCACAACACCAGGCACACCAGCACCCGGATGGGTTCCAGCCCCTACGAAATACAAGCCCTCAACCCGCTTATCTTTATTTTGAGTCCTGAAATAAGCGCTTTGGGTCAAAACGGGCTCGATAGAAAAGGCCGATCCAAATCGAGAGTTCAAGGTCGTCTCGAAGTCCTTCGGCGTAAACACTCTTTGAGTCACCAACGAATCAGTTAATCCAGGCATATAGTGCGTTTCAAGATACTTCAAAATTTTATCGGCGTAGACCGGCCCCGTTTTATCCCAATCGATATCGGCCAAGCCCTGGTGAGGAACTGGAGATAGGACATAAAATCCGTCACACCCCTCAGGAGCCAATCCAGGATCTGTTTCCGTCGGCCGATGTAAATACAAAGAAAAATCGTCTGCTAAAGTGCCTTTTTCAAAAATATCATCCAGAAGCTCTTTATACCGTGGACCAAAGCAGATTGTGTGATGCTTGATATTTTCATATTTTTTGTTCGTTCCAAAATACACGACCACCAAAGACATGCTGTAATCACGGGTCTCAACCCATTTACGTGTGGGCGCCAAAGCTTCTTCGTCTTTCAATAATTTTAAATAGGTGTGCCCGACATCGGCATTGCTCGCGACAAAATCAAAGGCTTCCGTCGAGCCATCGCCAAAACGAATTCCTTGTACTTTTTTGTCGTTGGTTAGAATTTCGCTCACCTCACTGTTTAACCGCAGCTCACCACCAAGCTCTTTAAACAGTTTCACCATGGCCTTAACCAATGCTCCCGTGCCACCTATGGGGAAGTAGACTCCCCAGTTCCGCTCAAGATAATGAATAAGCGTATAAATCGACGAGGTTTTAAACGGATTTCCGCCAACCAATAAAGAATGAAAGCTAAAGGCCTGTCGAAGGTGCTCTTCTTTTACGAACTTAGACACCATCGAATAAACGCTTCGAAAAGCCTGAAGCTTCACCAACTGTGGAGCCACTTTGATCATGCTCCAAAAATTCGGAAACGGCACATGAGCCAATTTCGTGTAGCCTTCGTCAAAAACCGCTTTTGAGTACTCTAGAAATCTCTGGTAGCCATCCCAGTCTTTTGGTGACAACTTCAGTATCTGTTTTTTCAGTTCGGCTTCATCGTTTGAATAATCAAATTGCGTACCATCTTCCCAAAGCAGTCGGTAAAAAGGCATCACAGGCACAAGTTCAACGTAATCGCTCATCTTCTTTCCGGCCGAGGCAAAAACCTCTTCCAAGCACTCTGGAGCAGTAATAACCGTCGGACCAGCATCAAATGTAAACCCCTCATCCTCGAACACATAAGCTCGGCCACCTGGCTTATCTCTTTTTTCCAGTAAGACCGTCTGAAAGCCTTGGGCTTGTAACCGGATAGCTAAAGCCAATCCTCCAAAGCCGCTACCAATAACTGCACACTTAACGGGTTTGCTCATAAGCACTCTCTAGTTGGTGAAAAATCGTTCCCAGTTCAGGAAGTACTTTCGTATCTAATTTGTGGTCCGTTGCATAGCGCTCAAAGTCCTGTTCAAAGCGTGTAAAGTCACACTGAATGGCTTCAAGTGCCTGAGCATGAAAATCATATTTTTCCTGCCATTGCCTAAGCTTCTCCAACTGAGGAAAATCTTCAACAGCGGAAGCGAGCTCCCTATGGCAAGACGAATCCAAGTGCTCAGTAGCAAACCACCAAAGATAGGTCGGGCGTCCGTTACGCAAGTCTTCAAAAGCTTTTTGATCGGGTTCAGCCACGGTGGCATCACCTAGCTTTAAATTTTTCAGATCATCTAGCTGCTGCAACAAGACACCCAAGCGAACACCAAAAATTTTTAGAAGCTCTAAATCTGCCGGCTGCCCAAGACGGGCCCCAGAAGCCAACGCCAAACTCGTCAGCGACCCTGTCTTCAGTTTCACCGCTTGCAAACAAAGGCTTGGAACATGCTGAGCAGGGACTGTCTCGATACGACGACCAAGATCCAAAGCCTGACCACAGTGTCCCTCAAAAAACATATCTAAAAAATCATCCAACAGCCCGCGCTTGATATCTTCTTTAAGATTCAGGCTACGAATTTCCTGTAACGCCCAAAAGTAAAGCCAATTCCCTGCGTTCAGCGCTTTAGAAACCCCGACTTGCCGATGCAAACTGGGGTGCTCTCGTCGAACCGGGCTGTCGTCTTGAATGTCGTCTACAATTAAAGATCCACAGTGGACAGCCTCAACCAAATCACACACCTTCTGAACCTGCTCGGAATCAACGTCGGCATGTGTAAGAACAGCCCCTAATCGGACCAGCTTTTCCCGAACACCTTTTCGAGGCCTCTGCATAAATGACATCAGTGGCGCATGAAGAGTCTCATCAAGAAATCCACGGATAAACTCGTCAAAACGATGAGACGGCGATGCCCCAATCATCATAGGCGAGCCTCCGGCTGTGGAAGCTGCCTCATCCATTCCGAATCCGCCAAAGACCGGATCGCTTCAGAAACCGGCACAGGTGGTCGACCAGAAAGAAGTCGGACCTTGTCTGCCAAACTTAGTTCGCCTCGATAAAAATTCTGAATCATCGATTCGTTCAGTCGATAAAATCGATCAAAGATACGCCAACGGTTTGCATCCGTCGCCGCCCCAAACATCATGCGATTCAATAAAAAGAAAAAGCGGGCCTTTGATTTTTCACGGCGCAAGGCTCGGCGAAATCGATCTGGAAATTCTTTTAGATCGCTGACCAACCAATCACTCGCTTGGTCAGCCCATCTTGCAGCATAGGGAAAGGAATAACCCGTCACAGGCTGAAACATTCCCGCCCGCAATCCAATATTGTACTGACCTCGATCAGCCGGCTGCTGATACTGCGTCATTGTCAGCGGCAAAGCAAGACAGCCCTTTTCCTGACGGACGACCTGATAATTCCCCAAAAATTTCTGGGTCACATAGGATTGAATTTCAAAATCAAACTCGTCTTCGTCAATCAACGGAC